>JAHBAP020000282.1 GCA_018500005.2 Mycobacterium sp.
AACCGCACCTCCGCCGATGGCAGCGCACGTCGCAGACTCGCGGGCGGCGTTGCTGAAGCACCGGCTCCCAAGGCGAAGCGCCGCCCCGCCGACGGCCCGGCCCGGCCGGCCCGCACTCGGACCCGCCCGCAGGAGCCGCGCGGTCAGCGTCAGGGTCCGCAATCCATTCCTGCCGCCCGGCCGGCCCAGCGTCTGGGCCGACCGAAGAGCGCCAGCCAAGCCAAGGCCCGTGCCAAAGCCCGGAAAGCCAAGGCCCCCAAAGTAATCCGAGTACCGCTGCGCGAGCGGCTGCTGAACAAGCTCGCCGGGATCGATCTGAGTCCGCGTTCCCTGATCGCCCGGGTTCCCTTTGTGGTGCTGGTGATCGGTGCGCTGGCGATGGGTTTGGGCATCACGCTGTGGCTGTCCACCGACGCCGCGCAACGGTCCTATCAGCTCGGCAACGCCCGGGCGCTCAACGATGCGCTGGCCCAGCAAAAGGAAGCCCTCGAACGCGACGTTCTGGAAGCGCAGTCCGCACCGGCGCTGGCCGACGCCGCGCGCAATCTCGGCATGATCCCGTCCCGTGATACCGCCCACCTGGTCAAGGACCCCGCGGGTAATTGGATCGTCGTCGGGCAGCCCAAGGCCGCCGAGGGTGCGCCGCCGCCGCCGCTGAACACCAAATTGCCCGACGAGAAGCCCCCGGCCCCGGTCGAGGCGCGGCCGGTGCCGGCCGCGCCCAAGCCTGGTGCCGCCGCTGCTGGTGAGGTTCCGGTCGTACTGCCCCCGCCGCCCGGCATGCCGCACACCGGTGCCGCCGCGGCCCTGCCCGGGCCGGTCCCGGCCCCCGGTGCAACCGGGCTGACACTGTTGCCCCTGCCGGCCCAGCCCATGCCCGCCATCCCGGCGCTACCGGTGGTCCCGGCTGCACCCGCCGGCGACACGCTGGCGGTCCCGCCTGCACCCGCCGCGGCGCCGCAAGTCCCTACAGTTGCTGTTGTGCCTCCTGTGACTGATGTTGCTCCTGGGGTTCCGCTTGCGGGGTTGGCCCATTGAGCCGCGGAAGGCCGGATCCACGATCGGGCGGTAAGCGGCCCGCCGCCCGTGCGCGGAGCGCCTCCAACCAGCCGGTTACGGCCGGCGAGGGCCGCGCCGCCAATGCGCGCCGGGTCAGAGCGGCCAACGCGAAGTCCCTCGGGAAGTCCCTCGAAAAGTCCCTGGACAGGTCATCCTTCGGATATCGGTCGAGGGTCGGCGGCATCACCATCTTCGGCGCCCTGACGGTCGCCACGGCTCAGCTGTTCAATCTTCAGGTGCCCAGCGCGGAAGGCCTGCGCGCGCAGGCGGCCGGTCAGCTCAAGGTGACCGACGTCGAGAAAGCCGTCCGCGGCGCAATCGTCGACCGCAACTTCGACAAGCTCGCGTTCACCACCGAGGCTCGTGCGCTGACCTTCCAGCCCATCAAGGTCCGCAAACAGCTCGCCGAGGCCAGGCAGAAGGCGCCGGCCGCACCGGATCCCGACCAGCGGCTCAGCGCAATCGCGCGTGACGTCGCGGCGGCGTTGGACAACAAGCCGGACGCGCCCACCCTGCTCAAGAAGCTGCGCAGCAACGAGACGTTCGTCTACCTGGCCCGTGCCGTGGACCCCGGCGTCGCCGCGGCGATCATGAAGAGGTACCCCGAAGTCGGTGCCGAACGTCAGGATCTGCGGCAGTATCCCGGCGGCTCGCTGGCCGCGAACGTGGTCGGCGGGATCGACTGGGACGGCCACGGCCTGTTGGGCCTGGAGGACGCGATGGACTCCACGCTCGCCGGGACCGACGGGTCGGTCACCTACGACCGCGGGTCCGACGGTGTGGTGATCCCGGGCAGTTACCGCAACCGCCACCATGCCGTCAACGGGGCAACCGTGCAGTTGACCCTCGACGACGACATCCAGTTTTACGTCCAGCAACAGGTACAACTGGCAAAGGACGCTTCCGGTGCGCGCAACGTCTCGGCGGTGGTTCTGGACGCCAAGACCGGCGAAGTGTTGGCGATGGCCAACGACAACACCTTCGATCCCAGCCAGGACATCGGACGCCAGGCCGACCGCCAGACCGGTAACCTGCCGGTCACCTCGCCGTTCGAGCCAGGATCGGTCAACAAGATCGTCACCGCCGCGGCGGCCATCGAGTACGACCTGACCACCCCCGACGAGGTCCTGTCGGTGCCCGGTTCGATCAACATGGGCGGGGTCAACGTCCGCGACGCCTGGGGCCACGGGGTGATGCCCTACACGACCACCGGCGTGTTCGGGAAGTCCTCCAACGTGGGCACCCTGATGCTGGCTCAGCGGATCGGACCGGAGCGTTTCTACGAGATGCTGGGCAAGTTCGGCCTCGGCCAGCGCACCAACGTGGGCCTGCCCGGCGAGAGCCCCGGCATCGTGCCGCCCATCGACCAGTGGTCGGGCAGCACCTTCTCCAATCTGCCCATCGGTCAAGGCCTTTCCATGACCCTGCTGCAGATGGCCGGCATGTTCCAAGCCGTCGCCAACGACGGGGTCCGCATTCCGCCGCGCATCGTCAAGGCCACCATCGCGCCGGACGGGACAGCCACCGAGGAGCCGCGGCCCAAAGGCATTCAGGTGGTCAACCAGGGCACGGCGAGGGTTCTGCGCAACATCTTCCGCGCAGTCGTTCAGCGTGACCCGACGGGTGTTCAGCAGGGCACCGGCCCGGCGGCCGCGGTCGACGGGTACCAGATGGCCGGCAAGACCGGTACGGCCCAGCAGATCAACCCGGCATGCGGCTGCTACTACGACGACGTCTACTGGATCACCTTCGCCGGGATGGCACCCGCGGACAGCCCGCGCTACGTCATCGGCCTGATGATGGACGCGCCGACACGCAACGCCGACGGCACCCCGGGTCATTCGGCGGCTCCGCTGTTCCACAACATCGCCGGCTGGCTCATGCAGCGGGAGAACGTGCCGCTGTCGCCGGATCCGGGGCCGCCGCTGACGCTGCAAGCCACCTGACGCAGCCGTGCTCGCTCGGACCGGGCCGCTGGCTCGGTAGGGTGTCAAGCCGACCGAGCAGGACGGGAGGTGAAC
>JAHBAP020000388.1 GCA_018500005.2 Mycobacterium sp.
ATGTCGTCGAGGCCGACGGCCACCAGTGGACAGTCCCGCCACAGCCGGTCCAGCGCATAGAAATGGCGCTCGTCGCTGTGCTGGACGTGCACCACGATGTCGATGTAGTCCAGCAGCACCCAGCGGCCCTCCTTGGTGCCCTCCCGCCGGGCGGGTTTGTAACCGGCCAGCCGCATCTTCGCCTCGACCTCGTCGACGATGGCGTTGGCCTGACGTTCGTTGGAGGCCGAGGCGATCACGAAACAGTCGGTGATGACCAACTGGTCGGAGACGTCGATGACGACGATGTCCTGGGCGAGTTTGGCGGCGGCGGCGCGAGCCGCCACGGTTGCCATCTGGATCGCTTCGGCCGATGCACTCACGACGCCACTCCCTCCTTGTAGAGGCCACGCTTGGCCACGTACTGCACTACCCCGTCGGGAACCAGATACCAGATCGGCCGGCCGCCGGCAGCCCGGGCCCGGCAGTCGGTCGACGATATGGCCAGCGCCGGTATCTCTACGAGGCGCAACGCATCCTCGGAAAGCTGGTCGATGGCCTCGACGATGTGGGAGTCGGTCAACTCGTAACCCGGGCGGCTGACGGCGACGAACTGGGCCAGTTCGAAGAGTTGCTCCCAGCCCTGCCAGGTAAGGATCGTCGCCAGGGCGTCGGCGCCGGTGATGAAGAACAAGTCGCAGTCCGGGTGCAGCGCCCGAAGGTCGCGCAGGGTGTCCGTCGTGTACGTCGGACCGCCCCGGTCGATGTCCACCCGACTGACCGAGAAGCGCGGGTTGGAGGCGGTGGCGATGACCGTCATCAGGTAGCGGTCCTCGGCGGCGGTGACGTGGCGTTCCTTCTGCCACGGCTGGCCGGTCGGCACGAACACCACCTCGTCGAGATCGAACAGATCGGCGACTTCGCTGGCGGCGACGAGGTGGCCGTGGTGGATGGGATCGAATGTCCCGCCCATCACACCGATCCTGCGCCGAGAAGTCACGATGGTTGAGCTTACGGGCTCCACCTGACCCCTACACCGGCAGCAACTGGTCGATCACCGCGGCCAACTGCTTGGCCGATCTGCACTCGTGCATGGTGATGACGTCTTCGTAGCGCGGCACCGCGGAGTCGCCACTGCCCCACAAGTGCCTGGGCTCGGGGTTGAGCCAGTGCGCGTGGCGGCTGGCGGTAACCATGTGGGACAACACGTCGACGGCGGGGTTGCGGGAGTTGGTGCGGCCGTCGCCGAGGACCAGCAGCGAACTGCGCGGGGAGAGCACTCCCGGGAAGTTCTCGGTGAAGGAGAGGAAGGCGTTGCCGTAGTCGGAGTGGCCGTCGCGGGTGAAGACGCCGGCCTCCCGGGTGACGCGCTGAACCACCATGGCCAGGTCGGCGTCCGCGCCGAACATGTGGGTCACCTCGTCGGTGGTGTCGATGAAGGCGAAGACCCGGACGCGGGAGAACTGCTGCCTCAGCGCGTGCACCAGCAGCAGGGTGAAGTGACTGAAACCGGCGACCGATCCGGACATATCGCAGAGCACCACGAGTTCGGGGCGGGCCGGGCGCGGTTTGCGCAGCACCACATCGATCGGCACACCGCCGGTGGACATCGACTTGCGCAACGTCTTACGCAGGTCGATCGCGCCGGCGCGGTGGCGGCGCCGCTTGGCCGCCAGGCGGGTCGCCAGCATCCGGGCCAGCGGGGCGACCACCCGGCGCATCTGACGGAGTTGGTCGCCGGAGGCGCGCAGGAACTCGACGTTCTCCGCAAGCTGCGGGATTCCATAGGTCTGCACGTGTTCCCGGCCGAGTTGTTCGGCGGTGCGTCGTTTGGTCTCGCCCTCAACCATGCGTCGCAGCTGGGCGATCTTCTGGGCGGCAACGGATTTGGCGATCTGCTCACTCGTCGGCGACGGATCATCCCCGTAGGGGGCCAACAGGCCTGCCAGCAGGCGGCCCTGCAACTGGGTCAGTTCCATCGCCTTGAGCGCCTGATACGCCGAGTAGGACGGGCCACGGCTGGAGGTGTAGCGGCCGTAGGCCTGCACGATCTGGGCGATCAGCGCCACCAGTCGGTCGTCCATATCGCCGATATCGGGGTTCTCGATGAGCAGGTCTAGCAGCATGCCCCGCATCGCTTCGACGTCCTCGGGGTCGAGTTCCCGCGCGGGGGCCGCATTTTCGTCGTCGTCCGCCAAGACCGTCCGGCCGCCCAACGCTGCCGGCCACCACAGATCGAACAGCGCGTCATAGGTCTGTCGGTGGTCGGCACGGCGCAGGACCGCGCAGGCCAGCCCTTCCCGAACCGTCTCCCGGTCCCCGAGATCCAGGACGCTGAGAACCTGTCCGGCGTCGACGGTCTCCGATGGACCCACCGAAATGCCCTGGGCTCGAAGCGCTTCGACGAAACCGACGAGGTGGCCGGGCAGCCCGTTGGGAGCCAGCGGCTGTGGCGGGCGGGTGCGTCGAACGGCCATCTGAAGTTCCGCCCGCTCAGTTCAGCCGAAGTTCGTTGGCAGCACGCTGCTGGTCGGACTGATGTTTGAGCACCACGCCGAGCGTCGCGGCGATGGTGGCGTCGTCGATGGTGTCCATTCCCAGCGCAAGCAGGGTGCGGCCCCAGTCGATGGTTTCGGCCACCGAGGGCAGTTTCTTGAGCTGCATGCCACGCAACACCCCGATGATGCGGACAAGTTCCTCAGCAAGCCTTTCGGGCAGCTCCGGCACCCGGGACAGCAGGATTCGGCGCTCGAGGTCGGCGTCGGGGAAGTCGATGTGCAGGAACAGACACCGGCGTTTGAGCGCCTCGGACAATTCGCGGGTGGCATTGGAGGTCAGTACCACGAACGGTTTGCGGGTGGCGGTGATGGTGCCCAACTCCGGGACCGTGACGGCGAAGTCGGAGAGCACCTCGAGCAACAGACCCTCGATCTCGATATCGGCCTTGTCCGTCTCGTCGATGAGCAGAACGGTGGGCTCGGTGCGCCGGATCGCGGTCAGCAGCGGCCGCGACAACAGGAACTCCTCGGTGAACACATCGTCCTTGGTGCGGTCCCAGTCCCCGTCCTGCGAGCCGGACTGGATGCGCAGGATCTGCTTGGCGTGGTTCCACTCGTACAGCGCGCGGGCTTCATCGACGCCCTCGTAACACTGCAGCCGGACGAGGCCGGCACCGGTTGCCTGGGCGACCGCGCGGGCGAGTTCGGTCTTGCCCACACCGGCAGGGCCTTCCACCAGCAGTGGCTTTCCGAGTCGGTCGGCCAGGAACACCGCGGTCGCGGTGGCGGTGTCAGCCAGATAGCCGGTCTCGGCGAGTTGTCTCGTTACATCGGCGATGTCTGCGAACAGTGGCGCCGGGCGGGCCGGTGATTCGGTCATCGAGATCTCCCAGGTGTCTAGGCGGGCCGGATGTGGCCGTCGCCGAAGACGATCCACTTGGTCGAGGTCAGTTCGGACAGGCCCATCGGGCCGCGTGCGTGCAGCTTCTGGGTGGAGATGCCGATCTCGGCGCCGAAGCCGAACTGCTCGCCGTCGGTGAAGGCGGTGGAAGCGTTGACCATGACCGCGGCGGCGTCGACCCGTTCGGTGAACCGTTGTGCCGCAGCCAGATCGGTGGTGACGATGGCTTCGGTGTGGCCGGTACCGTAGGTGTTGATGTGGTCGATGGCGGCGTCGAGTCCGTCGACGTAGGCCAACGCGATGTCCAGCGACAGGAATTCGGCGCGCAATTCCTCCTCGGTGGGGTTGTGGTGCACGGTGACCCCGGCCCGCTGCAGGGCGTCGACCAGACGAGGTCCCACAGTGTCGGCCAGGGCCGAGTCGATCAGAAGCGTCTCGGCGGTGTTGCAGACACTGGGTCGACGGGTCTTGGCGTTCAACACGATTCGCTCCGCCACATCGATATCGGCGCTGGCATGCACGTAGACGTGGCAGTTGCCCACGCCGGTCTCGATGGTCGGGACCGTGGCGTCACGCACCACCGCGTCGATCAGACCGGCGCCACCGCGCGGGATCACCACGTCGACCAGTCCCCGGGCCTGAATCAGGTGGGTGACGCTGGAACGGTCGGCGCTGGGCAGCAACTGGACGGAATCCTCCGGCAGGCCCTCCGCACACAACGCGCTCCGCAGCACGGTGACCAGTTCGGCATTGGAGTTGGCCGCCGAGGAACTGCCCCGAAGCAGAACTGCGTTGCCCGACTTCAGCGTGAGTCCGAATGCGTCGACGGTGACGTTGGGCCGGCCCTCGTAGACCATGCCCACCACACCGAGGGGCACCCGCTGCTGGCGCACCTGCAGTCCGTTGGGCATGGTGCGGCCGCGCAGGACCTCGCCGACCGGGTCGGGCAACCCGGCTACCTGGCGCAGACCGGCGGCTATCCCGTCGATGCGCTGCGGGTTGAGCGCCAACCGGTCGAGCATGGCCTCCGAGGTGCCGGCCGCCCGGGCGGTTTCCAGATCGGCGGCATTGGCCGCGATGATCTGGTGGGTGTGGGTGAGGACGGCATCCTGTCTCTTATACACATCTC
>JAHBAP020000204.1 GCA_018500005.2 Mycobacterium sp.
CGTACCGAAACGGCCGGGTCGACAGCAACGCCGGGAGGGTGCCGGTGCCGACGGACAGCGCCACAACCAACGGCAGGAACAACCCCGCCATCAGCCCGCCGGGGTCAACCATTCCCGATATCGGGTGCGCGTCGTAGCAGTACAGCCCGGCGGCGATGGCGGCCACCAATAGAACCGAGACGTACCCGGCGGCGCGGCGCCCACGATCGCTCAGGCGCAGCCGCCGGACCGCGGCGCAGGCTACGGCACCGGCCACGAACTGGGCGAGGATCCGGGGCAGCCAACTCCACGGCGTGTAAAGCACGCCGCTGCCCAGCAGCAGCACGGTCGGTGGCAGCGCGGCGAAAACCGCCAGCATCAGCAAGGTCCGGGTCCGCGACACCCGGGCGACCCGGAAGATCACCAGAACCAACAGCCCGAACATCAGGTAGGCCAGCCATTCGGCGCTGATCGACCAGGCTGGCCCGTCCCAACTCGTGCCGTCGAAGAACGGTTCGAACCACAGCTGGATCATCAGCAGTTGGCGCAGGTAGTTGATGGCGGTCAGCTTCTCGGCGTCCGGCGAGGGGACGTTGCCGACGTGCAGGGTGACGATGATCCACAGCGCGGCCAAATGCATGGTGACCAGGTAGACCGGCCACACCCGGGACAACCGCAGCCACAGGAAGTGCACCGTGCCGCGAGTCGACCAGGAGGGGCCCATCCGGTCCAGATAGTTCCAGGTGAGCACGAAACCGCTGAGAATGAAGAACAGATCCACGCCCTGGGCCCCGGAGTTGAGCAGCGGGGCCAGGTCGTCCTCGAGCCGAGGAGATGCCTCCCACAGCAGCGGACGGAAATGGAACAGCACCACCCACAAGGCCGCGACGATGCGTAACCCGGTCAGCGCTGTGATCTCTCCGGTCCGCACGCCAGTCATCTCGTGCGAGTCTATCGGCCGGGCAGCCTCAGGCAGGTGAGCGACGTCCGGTGGACGGTCGGCTCACAGCACGTCGAGAATGTCGTTCTTGAGCGCCTCGGCCTGGGTTCCGAACACCGCCTGCACACTGTTGCCCACCTCGATGACCCCGGCCGCGCCGAGTGCCTTGAGCCGGGCCTGGTCGACCTTGGTCTTGTCGGCGACGTCCATCCGCAGCCGGGTGATGCAGGCGTCGACGTTGACCAGGTTCTGCCGGCCGCCGAAGGCTGCGATCAACTGTTCGGCCTTGCTGGCGGTGGTCGACGAGGCCACCGCGGTCGCCACCGCGGCACCTCCCGTGCCGGGGATGGCGGTGGCCGCATCCGGACCCGCGCTGAGATTGGCCCGTTCCTCGGCCTCGAACTCACCCTCCGGTTCGCGGCCCGGGGTGCGCATGTTCCACTTCACGATCGCGAACCGGAACAGCAGGTAGTAGAGGACGAAGAACACCAGGCCCATGACGATGAGCAGTGGCACGTTCTTGGCCGCCGGCGCGGTGCCGTACAACAGCAGGTCCATCAAACCGGCGGAGAACGAAAAGCCCAGGTGGATGTCGAGCAGATAGGCGATCGCCAGCGACAGGCCGGTCAGAAGTGCGTGGATGACGTAGAGCGGGAACGCCACGAACATGAACGCGAACTCCAGTGGTTCGGTCACGCCGGTGAGGAAAGCCGTCAGGCCGGCTGCCGACAGGATTCCGAACGCCACCTTCTTCTGCCGCTTGTTGGCCACCTGGATCATGGCCAGCGCCGCGCGGGGCAGACCGAACATCAGGACGGGGTAGAAGCCGGCGGTCAGATGCCCGCCGGTCGGGTCGCCGGCGGTGAACCGCGGCAGTTCGCCGGTGACGACCGTGCCGTCCGGCTTGGTGAAGCTGCCGTAGAGGAACCAGATGTAGGAATTCAGGATGTGGTGCAGCCCAACCGGAATCAGCATCCGGTTGGCGAAACCGTAGGTGAATGCACCCAGCGCTCCGGCACCGCCGATGAACTTGCCCAGCCCGGTCAGGCCGGCGTTGAAGATCGGATAGAAGTAGCTCATCGCGAAAGCGACCACCAGCACGGTCAGCGAGACGACGATGGGCACGAACCTTCGGCCGCCGAAGAAGCCGAGGTAGGAAGGTAACTGGATGGTGTGGTAGCGGTCGAAGAGCCAGGCGGTGATCAGTCCGACCACGATGCCGCCGAGCACGCTGTAGTTGATCTGCGCCTGTTTACCGGCTTTGTCCAGCACACCGTCCAGGACGAACGGCGACATGGTCTTGAAAACGGCCTGCATCACCAGGTAGCCGACCACCGCCGACAACGCGGTGGAACCGTCGGCCTTACGGGCGAAGCCGATGGCCACGCCGACGGCGAACAACATGGCCAGGTTGTCGAACAGGGCCCCGCCGGCCGCGCTCATGGCCTGGAAGAACGGCCCGATCACCGGGGCCTTGATCCGGCCCAGCAGGTCGTCCTGACCCAGTCGCAGCAGGATGCCGGCCGCCGGCAGCACCGCGATCGGCAGCATGAGGCTCTTGCCGAGCCGCTGCAGTTGGGCGAAACCGGGGATGTTCAATCCCGATTTCGGTTGTGCGCCTGAGGCTTTGGTTGACTCGCTCATATGGGCCCGGCCCCTCCTAAATCGCGGCTCAGCGGAAGCTTAGACCCCCGCTCCGCGGGAGAGTCGGTTTTGACCTCCCGGGCCTGGGTTGATCTCTATCCTTGCCCACAGACACCCCGCAAAGGAGCCTCCCGTGAGCTCAACTCCCGTCTTCGCGCCCGTCGAGGGCCGCGCAATGGCGCTGTCCGACGTCCCCGACCCGGTGTTCTCCGGTGGAATGGTCGGCTACGGCGCCGCCATCGACCCGCCCCACGAGGTGATCTATGCAGTGGCGCCGGTGGGCGGCAAAATCCTCAAACTGCTGCCCCACGCCTACGTGATCATGACCCCGGAGAACGTCGGTGTACTGGTTCACCTCGGCCTGGACACCGTGACGCTCAACGGCGAGGGGTTCACCCCCCAGGTCGCCCAGGGCGACACCGTCGAGGCCGGGCAGCCGGTGATCATCTACGACGTCCCGGCCATCGTCGCCAAGGGCCTTAGCCCGGTGGTACCGGTCGTGGTGATGGACGAGCGCGAGCCGGCCAACGTCCTCGTGGTCGACGAGGTCCACGCCGGTGCCGGAATCCCCTGCTGCGCGCACCTTTTCACCGCCAGCAAGTAGCACTCGTCCATGGAAGTCGTCATCCTCAAGGACACCGCCGAGATCGGCCGGCTCGGGGCGGACGCCATCGAATCGCTGCTGACCCGCAAACCGGACGCGGTACTGGGCCTGGCCACCGGTTCCTCGCCACTGGCTATCTACGACGAACTCGTCGCCCGCTACGAGGCGGGGCGGTTGTCGTTCAAACAGGCCCGCGGTTTCACCCTCGACGAGTACGTGGGCCTGCCCGCGGACCACCCGGAGAACTACCGGAATTTCATCAACCGGGTGTTCGTCTCCCGGGTCGACTTCGCCCCGGGTGCGGTGCAGGGCCCCGACGGCCTGGCCAGCGATATCCCGGCCGCCTGCACGGCCTACGACCAAGCCATCCGCGATGCCGGTGGGATTGATCTGCAGATCCTCGGTATCGGCACCGACGGCCACATCGGGTTCAACGAGCCCGGTTCGTCGCTGGCGTCACGCACCCGGATCAAGACCCTGACCCGGCAGACCCGCCTGGACAACGCCCGTTTCTTCGACGGCGAGCTCTCCGCGGTTCCCACCCACTGCGTCACGCAGGGCCTGGGGACGATCATGGACGCTCGCCACGTCGTCCTGGTGGCCACCGGGCGATCCAAAGCCGAGGCCGTGCACCACCTGGTGGAAGGTGCGGTGAGTGCGATGTGGCCGGCGACCGTCCTGCAGCACCACCCGCACGCCACGGTGCTGCTCGACGACGCCGCCGCACGCCGACTGCAACTGGCCGACTATTACCGGGAGACCTTCGAGTCCAAACCCGACTGGCAGGGCATCTAGGTGCTGCTCACGGCCGGCACCGTGCTGACCGGCGCAGAGTTGTTGCGGCCGGGCTGGATTGAGGTGTCCGGCGAGACCATCGTGGCGGTCGGGACCGGGTTACCCGAGCGTCGGGCCGACCGGGATTTCGGTGCGGCAACGGTGGTGCCGGGGTTCGTGGACACCCACGTCCACGGCGGCGGCGGCGGCGCCTTCTCCGATGCCGAACAGGCTGCGTCCGCCGTGGAACTTCACCGACGGCACGGCACCACCACGATGATCGCCTCACTGGTCACTGAGGCCCCCGGCGACTTGCTGCGCCAGGTCGGCGCGCTGGCCGAGCAGGTGCACCGCGGCCTGATCGCCGGTATTCACCTCGAAGGCCCTTGGCTTGCCGCCGAACGCTGCGGAGCCCACGACCCGGCGCTGCTGCGCGATCCCGAAATCGCCGAATTGCAAGCGGTTTTCGATGCCGGCGGCGGGACCATCCGAATGGTGACACTGGCGCCGGAACGGGCCGGCGGTCTGGAAGCTGTGAGCTGGGTGGTCGACGCCGGCGCGGTGGCGGCGGTAGGGCATACCGAGGCCACCTACGAGCAGACCCGCGCCGCCATCGACGCCGGTGCCACCGTCGGCACACATCTGTTCAACGCCATGCGGCCCATCCACCACCGCGAACCGGGCCCGGTGATCGCCCTGCTGGAGGATTCCCGGGTTACCGTCGAGGTGATCGCCGACGGTGTGCACGTCGATGCGGCGCTGTACCGGCACGTCACCCGCAGCTCTGGATTCGACCGGGTCGCACTGGTGACCGACGCGATGGCGGCAGCCGGCATGGCCGATGGCGCCTACCGGATCGGCCCGTTGGACGTCGAAGTCTCCGGCGGGGTCGCGCACCTGACCGGGACCGACACCATCGCGGGCAGTACGGCGACGATGGACCGACTGTTCGCGTTCGCGGCGGCCGCCAATATCCGCGGCGGTTTGCCGCGCGATGACGCCCTGGCGGTGGCGGTAGCGCAGACATCGGTGAATCCGGCTAGGGCTCTTGGCCTACCCAGCCCGGTGCTGCGTCAGGGAAACACTGCTGACCTGGTGGTACTCGATGACGAACTGGCGGTTTCGGCGGTCATGTATCGGGGCGGACCGGTCATCTCAGGCGCCTAACGATTGGGTCTTGGCTCCGCATCGTCCCTCGCGCGCGCAGGCTGCGTTGTGGTCTGGTGGATCAGGTGAGCACTTCCATGTTGCGAAAGACGGGTCTGGCCACCGCCGGGGCGGCGGCTCTGATCGCCATCGGCATGCCTCTGGCAATAGGCGCGCCCACCGCGGCGCCGCCCTCGGACGGCGGAGGTTACGTCGATTCGACCGCCCGGTGCAGCGCACCGGACACCGCGGTCATCTTCGGCTCGACCAAGAGCTCTCGGGTCGCAATCTGCAAAACCTCCGTCGGCGCCTACGAATACCGCGGGGTTCGGGTCTCCGACGGTGCCAAGCTGATCGCCCCGGCCAAACAGACTTCCACCGACACCTTCGTGGTGGACAACGACGGCGTGACCTACACGGTGACGCCGACGGCACTGAGCGTCACGGCCGGCGGCGACACCTTCCGCACCGAGACCTGGAGCGACTACCACAGCAGCCCGCAAGCCCCGGCTTCGTCGTCATCATCTTCATCGACATCGTCGTCACAGTCGACGTCGGCTTCGACGGCACCGAAGTCGACCTCGACCACCGCGACTCCCGGCCTGGAAACGTCGACGGCCTCCAAGGCCTCGGCCGCGCCGCCGGCCCGGGCCGCGCGGAGTTCCCAGGCGCCGCTGCGGCCGCCGATGGCCGCCGAAGTGGGCGGCGGGTCCTCGTCCGGGGAG
>JAHBAP020000471.1 GCA_018500005.2 Mycobacterium sp.
ACCCCCGTCCCGAGCCTTCGAGGGATTCGAGGTGGGCGGTGGGTTCGCCATCGGTCGCGACCGCCGCGAGGG
Organism: Mycobacterium sp.; assembly: GCA_018500005.2. Classification (GTDB taxonomy): domain Bacteria; phylum Actinomycetota; class Actinomycetes; order Mycobacteriales; family Mycobacteriaceae; genus Mycobacterium. The sequence continues at coordinate 73 of JAHBAP020000471.1, forward strand.
GCGGGGCGCCGGGGTGGCGGCGTAAATGCCGGCCCGCCAATGCCAGTGCATGGTGCAGGTTGGTGCCCTGCTCGTAGACGCCCTCCAACCCGGTCAGTTCGGCGGCGGTGACGGTGCGGGCGTACCGCCCGAAAGCGATGATCTGCAGGGCGTCTGACCGGAACCGGGTGCTGACCAGATGGTTGAGCGCTAGTGCGGTGCGTTTCATCGGCAGCCACCGGTTCTCCATGACCATCGAAAACGAGGTGTCGACGAGCAGGGCGACCGCGGCCTGGGTTCGGGTCTCCGTTTCGGACACTTCGACGTCCTCGACGGCGATCCGCAGCCGCGGGTCCTCGGTGGCGGATCCGGCCCGTCGCAACACCGCATTCGTCAGAGTCCGGGTGACGTTCCACGGCTCTGTGTCGCCGAACTCCCAGGGCCGCGTCGCCCCGGTCAACTCGCCGGCCGCTCCGGCGCGGCGGGTCTCCCGCTCGCCGTGCCGACCGGAAAGCTGTTGAGCCACATCCCGAAGCGCGGCCTTGCCGAGTTGGCGCATAGCCTTCGGGGACAACCGCCACTTGCCGTCCGAGCCCCGGTCCAGGAAGCCCTGGTTCATCATCGCCCGTTCCAACTCGGCCAGGGTGCGGGCGTCCACGGCAGCCTGGTCGCCGAGTTGGCGGGCCAGTGCGTCAAGGTCGACGTCGTCCATGGTGGCCCCGGGGTAGCTCTGGGAAAGCTGCTCGGCCAACTGCTCAAGCTCGGCGATGTCGGCCAGCGCCTGAGCGCCCTGCCCCATCCCCAGCGGGTTGTCCCCGGAGAATTCCGCCGAACCGTCCCAGTCCTCCCCCGGCCTGGCGGCCCGCAAATGGGAGTCCAACCGGTTCAGCGACTCCATGAGCTGCGGTGAGCCGAATGCCTGCTGCGCCAACGCGTCCAGTTCGGCCCGCTGCTCGGGACTCAGGCTGTTACGGAACCGCTGTGCCGCCGCGGCGCGCTTGGCCAGCGAGTCGAGCAATTCGGACACATTGCGCGGATTCTCCGGAAAGTACTGGCCGTGCTTGGCCATGAAGTCGGCGAAGTCTGTGGTGGTGTCCTCGCCGCGGGCGTGCTTGTCCAGGAGGTCATTGAGATCGTCGAGCATCTCGTTGACGGCCTGACGGTCGGAGTCGGTGGCGTTCTCCAGAGCCTGCTTCATCCCGGCGAACCGCTGGTCGAGCATCTCCCGGCCCAGCAGGTCCTTGATCTGCTCGTATTTCTGTTTGGCCGCATCGCTGCGCCACTGGTACCCGGCGAGTTCCTGGACTGCCTTGGCAGGCGACGGCGACAGCGACTCGATCTGCATCTCGGCGAAGCGGGCGTCGTCGTCCAGGGCGCGGGCCAACTCTTTGCGTTCGGCCAGCACGGCGTCGTCGAGGAGCCTCTTGATCTCCTGCAGGGTTCCGTCAAGGTTGTTGCGCTGCAACAGTTCCCGACGACGACGGTTGACCTCGGCCGCCAACCGGTCGGCACCTTTGAGGTTCTGGTTGCCGCGGCGAAGGAGTTCCTGCAACGCCCGACGGGGCGAGGCGCCCGCCATCACGTCCGCACCGACCTGCTCCAGAGCCTCCCGCAGATCCACCGGCGGGGCCAGCGGATCGGGCCCGCCCGTATAGCCGGAGTAGCGGGAGTCGTGCCCCCGATGAGGTTCAGCCATAAACGGTTTCGCCCTCGCCGGTGTTCTTGTCGATCTTCTTGGCCAGATACAGCGCCTCCAACGCGAGTTCCAACGCGGCCGCGCGTTCCCCCTCGCTGCTCGCCTCCAGTCTGGTGGCGATCTTGTCGATCACCGGCAGGTCGGGCAGCGCCGCCAGAACGTCCTTAGCGGAGACCTGTTCGCCGGTGGTCACCGCGGAGTTCTCGACGGCAGCAACCAGAGGTCCGACGTCGATACCACCCAGCGCCTTCTGGGCGGTGTCCGCCGTGGCCCGGCGAAGCAGGTGCTCAAGCACCGCCAACTCGCGGCCCTCCTCGCCGGACTCGAACTCCAACTTGCCGCGCAAGACGTCGATCACGGTGCCCAGATCGACGATCCGGGCCACCGGTTGGTCCTCGCCGAGGATCGCGCCGCGATGCCGTGCGGAGGCCGCCACAGTTTCCGCGGCGGCGATGGCGAACCGGGCCGACACCCCGGAGCGCTGATCGACTGAGTGAGACTCGCGCAGCAGTCGGGTGAAGCGCGCGATGATCTGCAGCAGGTAGGTCGGGACCTGGGCGGTCAGGTGCGCCTCCTGGCCGATCACGCCCACCTCGGCGTCCAGGGCACGCGGATAGTGGGTGCGGATCTCCGCGCCGAAACGGTCCTTGAGCGGGGTGATGATCCGGCCGCGGTTGGTGTAGTCCTCGGGGTTGGCGCTGGCCACCACCAGAACGTCAAGCGGCAACCGCAGGGTGTAGCCGCGCACCTGGATGTCGCGTTCCTCCATCACGTTGAGCATCGCGACCTGGATACGTTCGGCGAGGTCGGGCAGTTCGTTGACGGCGACGATTCCCCGGTGCGCCCGCGGGATCAGTCCGTAGGCGATGGTTTCCGGGTCGCCCAGGGTGCGTCCCTCCGCGACCTTGATGGGGTCGATGTCGCCGACCAGATCTGCCACGCTGGTGTCCGGGGTGGCCAGCTTCTCGGTGTAGCGCTCGCTGCGGTGGCGCCAGGCCACCGGCAGGTCATCGCCGAGTTCGGCGGCCCGGCGGATGGACTGCGGGGTGATCGGCGAGTAGGGATGTTCGCCGAGCTCGGATTCCTCGATCACCGGGGTCCACTCGTCGAGCAGGTTGACCAGCGAACGCAGCAGTCGGGTCTTGCCCTGACCGCGCTCGCCGAGCAGGACGAAGTCGTGGCCGGCGATCAGCGCGCGCTCCAGTTGCGGCAGCACGGTGTCCTCGAAGCCGAAGATCCCGGGCCACACGTCCTCGCCACCGGCCAGTGCGGTCAGCAGGTTCTCCCGGATCTCCTGCTTGACGCTGCGCTCCCGGTGGCCCGAGGCGCGCAGGTCACCGAGCGTGGCGGGCAGGTCGGCGGGGCGGTGGTCGTCGTTGCGCAGTGCAGTCACGCCCTCCACGCTACGACTGCTGTCGAGTGGGTGCCCCCCCGCAATCGGGTTCTGACAGGATCTCGTCATGCATGCGGCAGCGGCGTCGGGAATCCGCCGGACTCTCAGCGCTCTGATGGGCGTCCTGGACAACTCGGAGTCGCAGTCACTCCGTCCGTTCGACGATCCCGGCATCATGGTTCCCAACGTCGAGTCGAAGCGGTTCGGCTGGACCCACTACGGCGTGATGATCCCGGATCTGCCCGAACCGCATCGGTTCTTCTCCGCCATGTCGCTGATCGGCGCAACCGGTTCGTTGGCCTTCGACAACGACCACGCCCTGGCCGACCGTCCGCGCCGGAACGCCTCAGTCGTCGTCGGCACGGCGGCGTCGTATCCGGATCACTTCGGCAACTACTCGACCGACCGCGACTTCATCTCCAGACCGGACGGATCGCTGATGAAGTTCGGCGACGACCTGACGATCTCCGGCAATTACCCCGAATATCACCTGAGCGGACGCTTCGGCGGTGTCGAAGCGGATCTGCAGCTGACCAACACCGACAAGGTGACCTGGTTCGTGCGCAACCCGGTCTACAAGCACCTCAGTCTGCTCACCGAATACCGGGGACGGTTCTCGACGGCCTCTGACACCACTGAGGTCGAGGGCCTGTGCACGTTCGAGTACGGCGCCTGCCCGTCTCCGTATCAGTTGCGCTCGGCGCCGCTGCCGCCGTCCTTGAAGGCCCCGTTGGATCTCTTCGTCTATCAGATCGTCAATCTGGGCCCTGATGAACAGGTGCTGCTCGCGCACCACCACATCGGGGGCCGACCGTTCATCACGACAGCTGACTACCGGGGGCGAAACACTCACGGGCGGCGCCTTCTACAGCCGAGATTCGAAGTCCTGCAGTACCGGAGGGAGCTGCAGGACACCCCATACGGGATTCCGATGCGGTTGCCGGCGGTCACCCGATTCACCGCCCACGACGAGAACGGCGTCGCACTGGAGGTGACCGCCGAACTCGACACCACGTTCACGTTCGGCCTCGGCAGCGGGTTCGTCACCGGCTTCCGGCACGAATCCCTTTGGCGAGGCGAAAAATTCACCGGCCGCGGCTATCAGGAGTACATCGACCGGCGGCGCTAGTGGGCGAAGTGCCGCGCCCCGGTGAGGTAGAGCGAGATGCCGGCCGCGGTCGCCGCCGCGGTCACCTCGTCGTCGCGCACCGACCCGCCTGGGTGCACGATCGCCGTGACCCCGGCGGACGTCAGCACCTCCAGTCCGTCCGGGAACGGGAAGAAAGCATCGGATGCGGCAACTGCGCCGCGCACCCGTTCACCACCCCGTTCCACCGCAAGCCGCGCGGCGTCGACACGGTTCACCTGGCCCATCCCGACACCAATGGTTGCGCCGTCGCCGGCGATGACGATGGCATTGGACTTCACCGCGCGGCAGGTACGCCAGGCGAAGACCAGATCGGCCAGCGTGGCCTCGTCGGCGGGCTGCCCGGTGGCCAGCGTCCAGTTGGCCGGGTCGTCCCCGGCGGCGCCCAGTTCGTCGCGCTCCTGCATCAGCAGTCCGCCGGCGATCTGGCGAATCTCCATGCCGCCGATGGCTGGTTCGGAAGACACCAGGACCCGGATGTTCTTCTTGCGCGCCAGGATCTCGACCGCACCGTCCTCGTAGGCGGGCGCCACGATGACCTCGGTGAAGATCTCCGCGACCTGTTCGGCCATCTCGCGGGTCACCTCGGTATTGGCGGCGATCACCCCACCGAAGGCGCTCAGCGGATCACAGGCGTGCGCCTTGCGGTGGGCATCGGCCACCGAGGTCGAGGAGATGGCGATGCCACAGGGATTTGCATGCTTGATGATCGCCACGCAAATCTGCTGATGGTCGAAGGCCGCACGCCAGGCGGCATCGGCATCGGTGAAGTTGTTGTAGCTCATCTCTTTTCCGTGCAACTGTTCGGCCTGCGCCAAGCCGGGCCAGCTCACGTCGTCGCTGTAGAGCGCGGCCCGCTGATGCGGGTTCTCGCCGTAGCGCAGCACCGAAGTCCGCCGCCAGTTCCGGCCGAGCCAGGCCGGGAGGTTGGCCGGAACCTCTCCTTGTTCCGGGGCCAGGGTGGAGCCCATCCAGCCTGCCACCGCGATGTCGTACTCGGCGGTGTGACGGAACGCCAACGCCGCCAGTTTCTTTCGCTCTTCCAAGGTGAAGCCGCCGGCCCGGGCCGCGGCAAGCACCCCGTCGTAACCCAACGGCTCGACCACCACTGCGACGCTGGCATGGTTCTTGGCCGCGGCCCGCACCATCGAGGGACCGCCGATGTCGATCTGCTCGACGCACTCTTCGACCTCGGCGCCGGAGTCCACCGTTTCGCTGAACGGGTACAGGTTGACCACCACAAGATCGAACGGTTCGATCTTGAGTTTCTCCAGTGCCGCTACATGTTCCGGATTACGAGTGTCGGCCAGCAGTCCGGCGTGGATGTGCGGGTGCAGGGTCTTTACCCTGCCGTCGAGCACCTCCGGGAAGCCGGTGACGAATTCCACCGGCGTGACCGGAATACCCTTGTCCGCAATGGTTTTAGCGGTCGATCCGGTGGAGACGATGTCGATGCCGAGTTCGTGCAGTCCCTGAGCGAGCGGGATCAGACCACTCTTGTCGTACACGCTGATCAACGCGCGCCGGATGGGCTTCTTTCCGATCAGAGTCTGAGTCGTCATATTCCCAGGGTCGCCTTTCTCCCACTCCACGTCACACCGCGCCTCGCCAGCGCGGAAAGCACGTCGACCAAAAGTCGTCGCTCGACGACCTTGATGCGTTCGTGCAGTGTCTCTTCGGTGTCGTCGTCATGCACCGCGACGGCCTCCTGGGCCAGGATCGGCCCGGTGTCCATCCCGGCGTCGACCAGGTGGACGGTGCAGCCGGTCACCTTGACGCCGTATTCCATTGCATCGGGCACGCCGTGCGCCCCGGGGAAGGACGGCAGCAGTGCCGGGTGGGTGTTAACCACCCGGCCTTGGAAGCGGGCCAAGAATTCGGGTCCCAGGATCTTCATGAACCCGGCCGACACGATCAGATCCGGCTCGTGTCGAGCCGTCGCCTCGGTGATGGCCGCGTCCCACGCGGACCGTTCGGGGTAGTCGCCAAGTCGAACGGTGAAAGCCGGGATACCCGCTTCGGTAGCGATCTTGGCGGCACGGCAGTCCCGGTCGACACCGACTGCAACCACGCGGGCCGGATAATCCTCCAGCGCGGCGTCGAGTAACGACTGCAACAACGACCCGGTGCCGGAGGCCAAGACCACCAGTCGCGCCGGCGCACTCGGTGGCACGCGGATCGGGTCTAGGGCTGGCACGGCGAAGAGCCTATCGGCGCGGTTCGCCGGCGGCCGGACCGGGCACCCGTGCTGCACAGCGATCAGCTGCCCGGCGCCGCCGGGGGCTTCTGCTCCAGATCGAGATCCAGGTCGGCCTCTGAGTCGACCTCCAGGTCAGCGTCCACCTCGGCCGCTATGTCGGCTTTCACGTCGGCATCGACGAACATCAGGTCCTCGATATCTTCGACATCGGGTGCCGGCGTGACCGGCGGCGGTGGGGGTCCGGGCTCGGGCTCAGCCTCGGGCTCAGCCTCGACCCCGACCCCGACCTCGACC
>JAHBAP020000551.1 GCA_018500005.2 Mycobacterium sp.
GTTGTCGAAAATATCGCCCGGAACTTTCGTGACGTCCACCGCCAACACCCCCCGCCCCGCCCCCCGGGTGGTCTCCCCGAGCCGTAACGTCACACCGGCCTCCCTCACCCCGGCCGCCTTCGCCGCCAGGAACGCCTGAAGGTACACGTCGCGGATGGCATCGATACCGGGCAACGCCGAGCCTAGCGGCCCCGCACCGAGCAGTTCCTCCAAATACTCCGAGGCCTCCTCGGAACGCCCGCTGTGCAGCAATCCATTGAGCAGATGCAGGCGGTTGGCATATTCGTGACGCTGAGCGCGCAGCACGGTACTCATCAGTTGGACGGCGTCGAGTTGCCGGGTCAAGGATTCGACGTCGGTACGGTCCCGCACCACAAGCACCGCGCCCAGATCTCGGCCCTCACGTTCCACCGGGCGCGCCGACACCACCAGAACGCGATCGCCCACCGTCGCCAGCGTCGGGGTGGAAATGCACGACCGCAAAACTTCCAGCACCCGCGGCGTCAGACCGATCCGGTCGACGGGATCTCCTGTCGCGGAATCGATCTCAAGCAGCCGACAGGCTTCATCGTTGATGAACGTCGTGTTCCCCGCAGTGTCGGCGGCCAGCACGCCTTCGCCGATGCCGTGCAGCACCGCCTCCTGGGTGCGGACCAGTTCGGTCATCTCAGTGGGCTGAAGGTCAAGGGTCTGCTCGCGCCAGCGGCGGGCCAGCAAGGCTGACAACACGACACCGACAAGCAGTGCGGGCCCCCCGGTCAGGGCGGCGAAGCGATACTCATTGCGCAGCAAGCCGGCCACCGATGAGGTGGACATCCCGACGCTGACCTCACCGACCACCCTGGTCGAGCCCGGTTCCAGTACTGGGACTTTCGCCCGCACCGAAGGCCCCATCGTGCCCTGCTGCTGGACGACCTGCTCATGTCCGGACAACGCGACGGAGGGGTCGGTGCTGACCCGTTTGCCCAACTCGTCCCTATTCGGGTGGGTGAGCCGGAGGCCCTCGTCGTTGGTGATGACTACAAACAAGACGTGGGTGCCCTGCTGAACCTGGGTGGCGAGCCTCTGCAGATAACCGTCCGCCAACTGGTCTACCGGCGGCATCTGCTGGTTGTCGCGAGCGACCTCCTCGCGAACCTGCGGCGCCGAGGCGATCACCCGCGCGATGTCGAGGGATCTGTTGCCGTACTCGTGTACCAGGCGCCGGTTGTAGACGCTGGCCAACAGCGCGAAGGCGACGCCCAGCGTGAGCGCGACAACCGCAAGCTGCAACAGCAGGATCTGCGTCGCGAGCCGTACGTCGATGCGGCGCTTGGCGGACATTGCGGCAGCCTATCCGGCTTTCTTAAGCAGAATGCGCAAAAGCGGTGTCGGCTGCCGGCTCCGCCCACGCCGAGCTGGCGGCTTCGGCGAAGACCGACCGCAGCACCGCCAGATACACGTGCACCGAGTGACGAGCCTCCGCGGTGTCCGGGAAGGACACGGTGACGGTGGTCTGATCGGCGTGCCGGGCGATCCAGATATTGAGGCTGCCCTCGTTGAGGTTGTCGATGTAGATCCCGAGACGGTTGGCGTCCGCGTCGGGCATGTTGCGGAAGTCCATCAGCGACACCATCATCGACGGCCGGGTGGCCGGCGTCACGCCGAGATCCTCGAGGGACACCAGATCCATGACCCGCTGGAACGGAACCGCGGAGAGGTACTTGTTGGCGTCGAACGACTTCTGCGCCACCCGAGCCGTCAGCGCGAAATCACCACCGGTGACCGGCACCGAAACCGGGAAGATGCTGGCATACCAACCGGCACTCAACGAGTGGCCGGTGCCGATACGGGTGTCCGACGGCGTGAACGTGTTGAACACCTCGGTACCGGTGAAGTGGTGATCGGCCAGTGCGGCGCAGGCCATCCCGCCGCCACTGAACCGTGCACCCGCGGCCCGGCACGCGGTGTCGAACGCTTCGGTCTCCTCGGCGTCGAGCAACTCGGTGGTGATGGCCGCGCCGGCACCGGTGCCCAGGGGCTCGCCCAACTCAAGCGGGAAGCTCGGCATGTTGCCCTCCGCCTCGCAGACGAAGTCCACCCAGTCCTTGATCGGCCGGGACTCTGCCGTCATCGCCGACACTTGCAGCGCCTGCCGCGCGGTGAAGTCGCGGTAGCCGGCACTGAGCGGCAGCGGGTTGGCGATCCCATGCAGAAGCGACTGGTAGGTCAGGTTGATGTCGCGGTGAATGAGCCCGGCGGACATGCCGTCGGTATGCAGGTGGTCGATGCTGGCGAACACAGTGAAGTGGTCGGCCTTCTGAACGACGCCGAAGATGAAGCAGTCCCACTCCAGGGTTCCCGGGGTAGCGGTCAGCACATGCTCGCGGATCTCGTCGTCCTCCAGGAAGCCCAGTGCCGCCGGAACGAACTCGATGCGGTCGGGATCGTCGATGGTCCGACGAGCGACCACGTCGCCGTCCACCTCGAAGACGCTGTGGTAGGTGTCGTGGCGACGGACGTGGGTGTTGATCGCCTCGGTCATCGCCGCGACGTCGCACCAGCCATCCATGTCCCAGCCGACCATGATCAGCCGCGGCGTCGCGCGCTCGGCGAGTTTGGCCTGATGGGCCTTGCGCACATGCTGGGCCTGCTGCGCCGTCGGCTGCAGCGGGTCCCGAGTGGCCTGCGCCATGATCTCGCGACTGGCGGGCGATGCGGTCCAGGTTGTCACCGGCCCGCGCCCGGGCTGCCAGAGGTTGATGGAACCGATGGCGACCATCTTCGAACTCCTAACGTATGCAGGATTTCTTCCTGCCCGCCGACCA
>JAHBAP020000415.1 GCA_018500005.2 Mycobacterium sp.
GATGATGGGGCCGGGGATGAACGGCGGACCCATGGCTGGTCCGCAAGGAGCGTGGCCCAACAGCCCCGGTATGGGGATGGGCATGATGCGCCTGACCATCAACCCGACCTCGGTGCCCGCCGGACAGGTCTCTCTTCGCGTCGCCAACAGCGGCATGCTCGCCCACGAGGTCATGGTCATGCCCCTGGGCTCGGGACAGAACCCCGGCCAGCGACCCATCGGCAACAACTGGGAAGTCGACGAAACCGGCAGCCTCGGTGAAGCCGCCCAAACCTGCGGTGCCGGCGAGGGCGACGGGATCGCCCCGGGAACCATGGGCTGGACCACCCTCACTCTCACCCCGGGACGCTACGAACTGTTCTGCAACATCGCCGGGCACTACGGCTCCGGCATGTACACCGAGCTCGACGTCACACCAGCGACGTAAAGCGGTAATTCATCGACTACCGCCGTTTATCGCGGTCGTCAGCGCTGTCCAATGCTTCGGGTTTGACCACGCTCAGCAGGATGGCCGAGTCTTCGAGGGCGTCGAGTCGGTGCCGTGATGGGGGCAATTCGAGCAGATCGCCGGTCATCCCGTCCCAGTGGGCATCGTCGGTGCTCAGTCGCACTCGCCCATGGATCACGTAGATGGTCGCTTCGCCCTCGCTGTCGTGTTCGGCCAGCGAACGCCCCTGCATGAGGGCGATGAGGGTGTGCCGCAGGACATGTTCGTGTCCCCCGTACACGGTTTCAGCACTGCGACCGCTCGAGGCGGTCGCAGCGTGAGCGAGAAGATGTCGCGCCGTCGCGATCAGCGAATGTTTCTTCATCGGCTCTCCTCGGCGTCACGCCTCTGGGCCACACCCATCGGCGCCGCGGCGAATGAACGCCTTAGCGTTGTCCGGCCGGTGGTTGCATCGGGGTTGGTGAGCTCGGAGTCGGGCCTCTCATACCGCCCGGTCCCATGCCCCCGGGCATCATCCCGGGCATCATGCCGCCTTGTCCCATGCCGCCAGGCTGCATCTGCATCATCGGGCAGCCGCCGCCCATCGGGCCGCCGGGTTGCATCTGGCCGCTCTGCGCGCCTCGGTGCCACCCGTAGCCGTCTGCGGTCCTGCCTGCCAAGAACCCGGAGACAAAGACCGCCCCGACGATGAACAGGATGCCGGCCACGATGCCCACCCAGGCCAGGACCTGGTAGAGCCGTGTGTTTCGATGGGCGACCTCAGTCGCCGGAGCCGGCGCGAGGCTCGTGTCAGTGATGGCCTCTGTTGAATCGGTCATGGTGGTGATTCCTCCCTGTTGAACTTCGGTCACGTCGTCCGATGCGGATGCTGGTGGGAGTCAGTTGGACTGTCCCAACTGTTTTCTTCACCTAGACCAACCTGTTTGGCGGACTTCCTTCCACTGTGCGCCGTTGGGCCGGGGGGTTTGGTGTTGGTTATGTGAAGATTCGCTCAAGAACCGATCCGGTCGAGCGCAGCTTCCCCAGCCTTAGCGCAGTGCTTGAAGAAGGTAAAGGAGGGCAGTCGCGATGGCGAGGACGCCTAAGCCGGCTCGCAGTGCCTTGTCGGGCAGGTGTGGTTGCAGCCGCGCTCCGAGGTAGCCACCGATCAGTCCGCCCGCGCCGGCGGCGAGTCCGATGGTCCACATTGGACCGATCTGGTGTCCGGGGGTGGCGATGGCCAGCATGAGGTAGGTGATCGCTCCGACGGCTGAGGTCACGAAGGTACTGACCAGGGTGGCTGGTGCCACTGTGGCGATGGGCATGCCGCGGCCGACGAGGATCGGGCTCAGCAGTGATCCGCCACCGATGCCGTAGATGCCACCGATCACCCCGACGCCCGCCGCCAGTGCGATGGTGGTTGATCTTCGCGGTGAACCGGTGGGCGGTGCAGGGACGGCGGTCACCCGATTGCGGGGAAAGCACAGCCAAATCCCAAGAGGAAGAAGGACTCCCGCGACAAGGAGCCGGAAGACCTGTGGTCCGGGGATCAGGAATACCCGGATGAACGCGCCGATCACGACACCGGGAAGTGTGCCGATCAGCAGCATCAGCGTCAGCGGGCTCTGTAGCGGTGCCCGGGTGCGGTAACGGGCCAGTGCGCCGGGGATCGCCACGATATTGAACAGCAGGTTTGTCGGAGTGACCGCAGGGCTGGGCACGTCGAGAACGGTGAGCTGAATCGGCAGCAGAAACACCGCACCTGACACACCAACGGGAACCGTCAGGACTGCCACACCCCACCCCGCCACAAAACTCAACAGCACCAGTTCGAGGGCGTTCACCCACGCACTATCTCTGTCAGAGGCGTTATGCGGCCATGGTTTCAATCATGATCATCGGCGAATCGCTGTTGCGCTGCCTGATTCCATGCTGCGCCGGGCTCGCCAGATCGACGTGCCGACCAGGTAGGTTCGGATCACGGGTTCGAGGTCGATCCGCAGAAAGCAGATGCGGGATTCGCCTCGGCGGTGCAGCTCCTGGTAGCTGTTGATGATCTGCCGGCCCAGCAGGAATCCCGAGAAGACCTCGCGGGCTTCGGCATTGGTCCAGTCGAGGATCGTGGCTCTGCCGTGCAGTTGCAGGGTTGCGGGCGGGACCGGCCATAGCAGCCGCCGCGGGATCGGAATCACCAGGGAGACATCGGCATTGACAGCGATGTTCCGGGTCTTCTGCAGGTGCCGTCGGGTCATGACATACATGACTGCCCCTGACCGGGTCAGGCCGTAGGTCACCCCCGCGGAGGCGGGATGGCCTGCCGTGTCGCTGGTCGAGAGCACCGCGAAGTGCTGGCGTCGCATGGCGCGCAACACGGTGGGATAAGCGAGGATCCGCTCACTCACAGCCAGGTCCGCCCGATGCTTACTGGTGCGCGGTTGCCCGCAGGACCTCGAGGCGGTGGCGGTACTCAGTCTCGTCGAGTTCGCCGCGTGCGAAGCGGCCGGCGAGGAGCTGCTCGGGGGACTCGTAGTCGCTGTAGGGCTGGGGTTGGGCGATGGCACGGCTTTGGTTGGCGCCGGTACTGAAGCGGATCAAGGCGATGATCCCGACGATGATCAGTGCCCAGAACAACACCATTCCGATAACCATGCCTGTGTATCCCCATCCGCTCATGTCGTGGTCGGACCAGAACATCATGGGATTTCTCCTTTCTCTGAACTTTCCAATGCGGGGTCTGAGTGGCGTCAGCCGGTGGTGTAGTTGAGGGTGGTCATCATCCCGGCGCCCATGTGATATCCGTTGTGGCAGTGCAGCATCCAGATACCGGGGTTGTCGGCGACGAGCCTGACGGCGACGGTCTGCATGGGTTTGACGATGACGGTGTCTTTGCGCGGCCCTGGGGTGCCGTCGGCTTTGATCACCTGGAAGGTGTGGCCGTGCAGATGCATGGGATGCCACATCATGGTGTTGTTGGCGAAAGCCAGGGTGGCGTGCTGGCCCTCGTGAATGGTCAGCGGGATCGTCTGGTCATAAGGCCGGCCGTTGATCGCCCAGTCGTAGCGCGCCATCGTGCCGCTCAACCGCGCCTGAAGGTCGAGGTCGCTGGTGGTGGGTAGCTGCACCTGCGGTGTGGCGGTGAAGGTGTCGACGGTGCCGACGAGCCGGGTCAACTCCGGTGGGCGGAAGGCGGCATCGGGTGCGCTTCCCGTCGCGGTGGACAGCAGGGCGCGGGCGACGGCGTTCTTACCTTCGGCCGAGACGACTAAGGGGAAGACTCCGTCGCCGGCGGTGACGATGACGTCGTAGCGCTCCCCCATACCCAGCAGAAGTGCGTCGACCTCGGTGGGCACGACGGGGAATCCGTCGGTGTGAGTGACCGTCATGCGGTGCCCAGCCAACGCGACCCGGAAGGCCGTGTCGGCGCCGGCGTTGATGATGCGGATGCGGATGCGCTGCCCGGGCTTGGCGGTGAATGTGGTTGCCGCGGAGGGGATGCGGCCATTGACGAGGTAGTAGGGGTAACTGACGTCTCCCCCGTCGCCGCCGAGCAGGTTGCTGGCCGTCGCACCGCCCACGCCGGGCATGCCGGGCATCTGGCCCATTCCGCCCATCCCGGGCATGTGGCCCATGTCGCCCATGCCGCCCATGCCCGGCATCTGGCCCATTCCGGGCATTCCAGGCATCCCGGTCCCGGGGCTCTGACCGGTTGCGCCGGCCATCGCCCGTAGTCCCTCGAAGATCTGATCGGGGCTGCTGCCCACGCCGGAGGTCCAGTCGTCGAGCATGACGATCCACTCGGCGTCGTAGCGGCCGGGCTCGGCCGGGTCGTCGATGATGATCGGGAGGTAGAGGCCGTAGTCGGTGTCCAGGCCGGTGTGCGGGTGGGCCCAGTAGGTGCCCGGGTAGGGCGAACTGAACCGATAGGTGAAGCTTGCCCCCGGATCGACATCCGGGGTGGCCGGCGCGGCGCCGTCCATGTCATTGCGCACCGCCAGCCCGTGCCAGTGCATCGACGTTGAGTGGTCCAGGCCGTTGTCCACGGTGACGGCGATCTCGTCGCCCATATTGGCCCGGATCAGCGGGCCGGGCAGCTGATTGTTGTAGGCCAGGGTGCGGGCCCTGGTCCCGCCGAGGTCGATATCCGCCGACCCGGGTGCCAGTCGGGCGGTGACCGTCTTTCCGGTGTGCGGGCGGGCGGCTTCGGCCGCGGTAATCGCATCGGCCATGCTCCCACCCTTGGGGGCCGTGGCGGTGGTGGAGCGGCTGCAGGCGACCAGCGCCGCGCCACCGAGCACGCTGGCAGCCAGGAAGCCGCGCCGGCTCAGCGGCGTGGCGGCACGGACCTGTCGGGTCATACCCATCCCCTCGTCGTGGAGTTCTTCCTCAACTGTGCTCCACACCCACCACGGGTTCGGTGTTGGTTGTGTGAAGATTCGCTCAAGACGCGGAAGCGCCACTGCGGCACGGCACGATGAAGGCATGGATCTCATCTCCGAGCAGGATTCAGGCGGCGCTGACCTGGGCTATCGCGCCCTGGTGGTCGATGACGAGGCAGCGCTGGCCGACGTGGTCGCCAGCTATCTGCACCGCGATCACTTCGAGGTGACGGTGTGCCACACCGGGGCCGAGGCACTGGCGGTGGCACGCGAGGTCGACCCCGATGTGGTGGTGCTGGATCTGGGGTTGCCGGGTATCGACGGCCTGGAGGTCTGCCGGCAGTTACGCACGTTTTCCGACGCGTACGTGGTGATGCTGACCGCCCGCGACACCGAAATGGACACCATCGTCGGGCTGTCGGTGGGCGCCGACGACTACGTGACCAAGCCGTTCAGTCCACGCGAGTTGGTCGCGCGGATCAGGGCGATGCTGCGCCGGCCCCGCGCCGCAGCCGCCGCGGCGGTCCCGCACACCGCGGAGGCCCCACCCCGGGTGTTCGGCCCGCTGTCGATCGACATCGCCAGCCGCCAGGTCTTCCTGGACGGTGAGCTGATCCCGTTGACCCGCACCGAGTTCGACATCCTCGCCGC
>JAHBAP020000037.1 GCA_018500005.2 Mycobacterium sp.
ATCTCGGCCGAGCCGCCCCGCAGTGCACCGGCGGCGGCGTCGACGTCGTCGTAGCCGGTCCTGATGCCCTCGGCGACAACGGTTCCCGCGGGTCCGGTCAGCGCGAAGGAGATCACCGGCCGGTCAGACCCGGGGTGGTCAGACCGAGGGCCGAGAGCTGACGCAACCCGTACTCGAACCCGCATACCGACACCGCGGCGGTGGCGAATCCGTAGCGGGCGCCCTCGCGCAGCGGTTGCTCGACCCAGCGGGTGATCACCGACCGGGAGAAGTGGCCGTGGCTGACGAACACCACGTCGCGCTCGCCCATGTGATCCAAGGCGAAGGCCACCGCCTGGTCGGCCCGCATGCTGACCTGATCCACGCTCTCCCCGCCCGGACAGCCGTAGGTCCACAGCAGCCAGCCGGGGGTCTCGGTGCGGATCTGGTGGGTGGTCAGACCTTCGTATTCGCCGTAGTTCCACTCGACCAGAAGTGGGGAGATCTCGTCGACGGTCAGCCCGGCCAACTCGGCGGTCTGCACGGCCCGTATCCGGGGACTGCTGACCACCAGCGGATTGTTCAGGTTCAGCCGGGCCAGCGTGTGGGCGGCGAGTTTGGCCTGTTCCCGGCCGTTCTCGGTGAGCCCGATATCGGTGGTGCTGGTGTGCTGACCGCTGCGCGACCACTCCGTTTCGCCGTGTCGGAGAAGGACCAACCGATGCTCACCGACACTCACGTCAACCGATTGTGCACGAACCTGAGAGGATGGACGACGTGATGCGCGTTCTGGCTGTGGCAAACCAGAAGGGCGGGGTGGCCAAGACGACCACCGTCGCCTCGCTGGGTGCGGCGTTCGTCCGGGAGGGAAAGCGGGTTCTGCTCGTCGATCTCGACCCGCAGGGATGCCTGTCCTTCTCGCTGGGCACCGACCCCGACAAACTCCCGGTATCGGTGCATGAGGTGCTGCTCGGCGAGGTCGAGCCCAGCGCTGCGCTGGTTACCACCCCGGAGGGCATGAGACTGCTGCCGGCCAATATCGACCTGGCCGGGGCCGAGGCGATGCTGCTGATGCGGGCCGGTCGCGAATATGCCCTCAAGCGGGCGCTGGACAAGCTCGACGCCTCACCGGACTACCGCTTCGACGTGGTGATAATCGACTGCCCGCCGTCGCTGGGCGTGCTGACCCTCAACGGGTTGACCGCGGCCGACGAGGTGATCGTCCCGCTGCAGTGCGAGACGCTGGCGCACCGCGGGGTGGGTCAGTTCCTGCGTACGGTGGCCGACGTCCAACAGATCACCAATCCCAAGCTCAAGATGCTCGGCGCACTGCCGACGCTGTTCGACTCGCGTACCACCCACAGCCGCGATGTGTTGTTCGACGTCGCCGACCGCTACGACCTGCCGGTGCTGGGCCCGCCGATCCCGCGGACGGTTCGGTTCGCCGAGGCCAGCGCGTCGGGTTCCTCGGTGCTGTCGGGTAAGAAGAACAAGGGCGCGATCGCCTACAAGGAGCTGGCCAAGGCGCTGCTCAGACACTGGAAGAACGGCAAGCCGCTGCCGACCTTCACCCCCGACGCCTAGCCCGGACCAGCATCAGCCCATAGAGCACGACGTTGGTCACCAGCAGCACCCCGGCCACCGTCCACTGTGCCTCGCGGGTGAGTCCGGCCGGGTAGATGATCCGGCCGAGATAGTGCTCGATGAAACCGCCGCTGTAGCCGGCTTCCCCGGCTGCCCGGCGCAGCGAGTTCTCCAAGGGGGTCAGCGGGCAGATCCGGCCGGAGGTTTCGATCCACACCCCCCACGCCAGGGCGGGCAGGTGCACCAGAGCCAGTCGTGGCCACCGCCACACCGCGAGCGCTCCCAGCGCCGCCCACGCGATGAACAGGCCGTGGAATACCAGCACCGCGTCGGCTAGTTGGCCGGGATCCATGACCCGATGCTGCCATCCCGCTACCGTTGCTGACATGTCCGCACCCACTGTCGCCCAGTACGTCCTACAGCGCCTCGCCGCCATGGGCATCGACAAGGTTTTCGGGGTCCCCGGCGACTACGCATTCTCGGTGGACGACGCCGTCGAGACCGTCGACGGATTGGACTGGGTGGCGTGCGCCAACGAACTCAACGCCGCCTACGCCGCCGACGGGTACGCCCGCATCCGCGGCGCGGCCATCCTGTCCACCACCTATGGGGTCGGCGAACTCTCCGCGCTCAATGGCGTGATGGGATCCAAGGCGCACCGACTGCCGGTGTTCCACATCGTCGGGATGCCCAGCGAGCGCATTCAGCACCTCGGTCTGATCACCCACCACAACCTCGGCGACACCAGATACGACCGTTTCCAAGCGATTTCGGAGACCGCTTGCTGCGTCTCGGCCGTACTCACGCCGGACAACTGCATCGACGAACTTGAGCGGGTGATCCGTGAGGCGCTTCGCCATGCGATGCCGGCCTACCTGGTGATCTCCCAAGCCAACGGCGTGATGCCGGTGATCGGCGACCCCGTCACGGGCATCCCGCTGTCCGCGATCAAGCGCCAGCGCAGCGATCCCACCGAACTGGCCGCTGCTGTGGAGGAGATCCTCGCCAGAGTGTCTGCGGCGCAACGGCCGGTTGCCACCATCACCGCGTTGACGGCCCGCTACGGCGTGGCCGCCAAGGCGGTCGAGTTCGTCGCTCGGGCGAATCTCCCGGTTGTGATCACGCCCAATGACAAAGGGGTCATCGACGAGTCGCTGCCGCAGTTCGCCGGCTTGTACGCCGCCCAGAGTTCGCATCCTCTCGCGGTGCGTGACATGGTGCGCGACGCTGACCTGACCCTGGACATCGGTGGGGTGATGCTGCACGAACTCAACACCGGCCTGTGGGGCGACGTGATAGATCGCGACCGCGCGGTGTGCATCCATGAAAACTGGGTTCGCAGCGGTGACGCCGTCTACCTCAACGTCGCCATCGACGATGTGCTGGAGGCGATGACGACCCGGGTTGCCACTCGCGCACTGCCGGAATTGCCGTTCTCGGAAACCCTTGATATCACCGGCTCGGCCGACGATCCCACGTCGTCGTCGACCTTCTATCCGCGCCTGCAGCGTCGACTCAAAGCCGGCGACACCCTGGTCATCGAGACCGGGACCTGCATGCTGCATCTCAACGGGATGCGGCTGCCTGCCGGCGTGGGAGCCGAAGGGCAGGGACTGTGGGGTTCAATCGGGTGGGCGACGCCGGCCACGCTGGGAGTCGCCCTCGCCAAGGACTCCGGCAATACCTGGCTGGTGACCGGCGACGGCTCACATCAGTTGACGCTCAACGAGATTGCCGTAATGGGCCGCTACGGCATCAAGCCCCGCATCTTCGTGCTCAACAACGGCCTGTACGGAGTCGAGGACGTCATCAGCGAACGTGGCCACGCCTACGACGATCTCGCACCGGTGCAGTACCACCTGCTGCCGGCGGCGTTCGGCTGCTCGGGCTGGCTGTCCCGGAAGGTGACGACCGTCGGCGAGCTCGACGCCGCCCTCGACGCGATCGAGGCACATGACGGCGCGGCCTACATCGAGGTGATGATCCCCGATGAGGAGAGCCAGCCGCTACCCGACGAGATCATCGACCGCGGCTACAAGGTGCGGACCCCCGGCGCTTAGGGGCTGAACCCGGCCACCGTGGCGCCGCGCTGTTCGACCACCATCTGGCCGCTCACAGCGGGGATCACCGCGGCATCCCCGTCCGGGTGCTTCAGCGTGATCGTCCGCCCGTAGTCACCGTCGGCCGGGTTGAACACCGCCAGTCCGTCGGCCACCGGAACCAGCAGCCGTCCAGCCATCATGGTGGCCGGGCCGACTGGGGCCTTAGCGCCATCAGGGGCGGCGTCCAGGGTGTAGCGGTAGGCCAGCTTGTTGTCGAACACCATCACCGCACTGCCGGTCCACCAGGTGATCAGGTCACCGGCGCGGGTTACCGCCGGCAGCTCCGCCATCGGCTGCGGCGGCCCGGGCAGGGCGGTGGCGGACACCTTGGATCCGGTGTCGTCGTAGACCGCCACCTCCGGCTGCGGGATCGGCAGATACACCGCCGTCGTGGTGCCCACCACCGCTAGCACCCGGGCGTCGGAAGCGACGGCCACCCCGGCCATCGGAACCTTCTTGAGTTCCGGTTCGTCCTCTTCCTTGCCCGGCTTGAGCAGCGTGAGTCGCAGGTCCTTCTCATCGCGGCAGGCTTCCAGCACGCTGACCGCCGCGTCGCTCGCCGAGGCCGACATCAGCGTGCAGCCCTGTCCCAGTTTGGTATTCACCGGCTTGACCGGGGCGTCAATCTCACCGTAGGACAGCATCCGCACCAGGTCGGAACGCCACAGTTCCAGTCGGGTCGCACCGGTTGAGAGCACAGCGCTGCCGTCGGAACTGAGCACCACCACCTCATCGGAGTAGCTGGTGCGGGTCGGGCCGCGCTGGCCGGTGGCGGCCTTGACACCGCTGACCTGACCGCAGCCCCGGGAATCCGGGTACACCGCGACGGCCAGGTCATACACGTAGGACACCCCGCAAAGGTCGGTGTCGCGGGCGTAGCTCCAGCGTTGCTCCCCGCTCTGCGGGTCCAGGGCTGCCATGGTGCGACCCTCGCCGGTGATCACATTGCCGCTCAACAGGATTGGCGACAGCGTAGCACCGCTGGGAGCCGTCCAGCGCTGCTTGAGGGCCGACGGAACCGCGGTTGCGGAGGTGGTGCTGGGCGCCGGTGCGGTGGCCGGACGGCTGATCGTCGCCCGCTCGGAACTACGCCACCAGAACGCCGCTATGACCATCAGCACCACAGCGGCGATCGCCGCCGCGGCGATGAGGTCAGCTCTGGTGCGGCGCTCCGGTCGGATCATCTAGCTGGAGGAGGCTCCGGCCTCGGCTGCCTTGCGCGGCCCGCGACGACGCCGGCGACGCGGCTTGCCCGAGGTGCCCTCACCGGTGGCCGGGGACTCGGCGGAACCGGAATCCTGCTGTGCTGCAACGCTTTCACCGTTTGCGGAAGTGCCGCCGCCGCCACGGGTCCGGCGCCGGGAGCGGCTGCGGGCGGGGCGGTCGGCTTTGTCGGTCGAGCTGATCCTGCTCTCGTCCTTGGCGGGACGGCGGCTGCCGGCACCCTGTGCCTTGCGCGCCGCGCCGATCGAACCGCCGGCCCCGGCGGGGATGCCCAATTCCTCGTAGAAGTGCGGGGAGGTCGAGTAGGTCTCGGACGGGTCGGGGCAATCCAGTTGCAGTGCCTTGTCGATCATCGACCAGCGCTCCAGCTCGTCCCAGTCCACCAGGGTGATGGCAATACCGGTCTTACCGGCACGGCCGGTGCGACCGATGCGGTGCACGTAGGCCTGCTCGTCCTCGGGGATCTGGTAGTTGATCACGTGGGTGATGTCGTCGATATCGATGCCTCGTGCCGCGACGTCCGTCGCCACCAGCACGTCGA
>JAHBAP020000523.1 GCA_018500005.2 Mycobacterium sp.
ACCCACAACCCCCCAAAAAGCGCCTCAATCTCCCTCACACCTAGTGCATTTAGGGTCACGAAATGGTAACGACGGCTGTATGCTGCGGTTTCGGGGGTTTAGATTTTGCAAGGAAGATTGACAGGAAAACGGGGGCAACTTTGACAAGCCCAGCGCAGCGGTGCGGGTCTTTGCGCTGGTCGACGTTGTCCGACACCGCTGCCGGGGTTGTCATGTTGTTGTCAATCTTCGTTGCATCTCGACCGGGCAGCCGGTGGTGACGCCGCGATGATGAGCCTTCACAAACTCACCGCCGGCGACGGGTACATGTATCTCATCCGGCAGGTTGCCGCCGCTGACGACACCGCCCGCGGGCGCGGTGCACTGGGTGACTACTACTCCTCCAAGGGCGAGACCCCCGGGCGCTGGATGGGTAGCGGGCTGGCTGCATTGAGTGAACCGCGCGGCTTGGCCGCCGCCGCCGGCGACGACCCGTGGACCGTCGCGCCGGGGTCGGAAGTCACCGAAGCGCAGATGAAGGCGTTGTTCGGGTCGGGCGTGCACCCCAACGAGGACAAGATCGTCACCGCTCTCATCGCACAGGGCGCTCAACACCCGCAGGCCGTGAAGGCCGCCCGGCTGGGCGCCAAGTTCCGGGTCTACGCCGACGAGGGCAACGAGTTCCGCAGCCGGCTGAAGATGGCCTACGAGGACTACAACCGCAGCGTCGAACAGCCGCCCTGGTCCCCCATCGGCGAAGCCACGCGGGCCACCATCCGCACCGCCGTCGCCACAGACGTGTTCACCGCGCAATACAAGAGAGCCCCGAAGGATTCCCGCGAGCTGTCGGGGTTCATCGCCCGCAACACCCGCGCCGCCACCACCGCCGTCGCCGGTTACGACCTCACCTTCACGCCGGTGAAATCCATCTCGACGGTGTGGGCGTTAGCTCCCCGCGCCCTGTCGGAAGCCATCGAAGCGCTGCACCACGAAGCCATCGCCGAAACCCTCCAGTGGGCAGAAAAACACGTCGCCTTCACCCGGATGGGCACCAACGGCATCGCCCAAGTCGAGGCCACCGGGCTCATCGCCGCCGCCTTCGACCACCGCGACTCCCGCGCAGGCGATCCCAATCTGCACACCCACGTCGTGGTCTCCAACAAGGTGCAAGCGATCGGCCCCGACGGGATTGCACGCTGGCTGGCCCTCGACGGACAGATGCTCTACCGCAACAAAGTGGTGCTCTCCGAGCAGTACAACACCCGCATTGAACGCAAGCTCGTCGAACGGTTGGGCTTCTCCTTCACCGATGTTCAGACCGCCGCGGCCCGTCGCAACGTCCGCGAAATCGACGGCGTGCCCGCCGAATTACTGGCGGCCTACTCGTCGCGGCGCACCGCTATCGTCGACCGCGTCGGCGAACTCGCCTCCGCATTCCAAACCCAGCACGGTCGCGAACCGACGACCGTGGAGTTCCTCGCGCTGTCCCAAAAAGCCACCACCGAATCACGACAGGCCAAGCACGCCCCACGATCTCTGGGCGATCAACGAAACGAATGGCGCAGGCAGGCCATCCAGATTCTGGGCAGCGCCCAAGACATCGACGCCATGGTCGCCAACGCCAGCGGGCACATCCCGAAGCGGATCGCTCTCACCGACGAACTGGTGGACTCATTGGCCGCCGCGGTGATCACCACCGTGTCCTCCGAGCGCGCCACCTGGCGTGCCAATCATGTTCGCGCCGAAGCCGAGCGGCAGCTTCGCGGCAACGCCTGCTACGCAGATCCTCAGCACGCTGCGGACCGCGTCGTGGCCGCCGCGCTCGGTGATCTGTCCGTTCAGATCTCCCGCCACGCCGACGAGGAGCGCAACGAACCGGGCTTCCTACGCCGCCGCGACGGAGCGAGCATCTACCGCCAGCATCACAGCACCGTCTATACCAGCGGCGAAGTGCTGGCCGCCGAACGGCGCATCCTGTCGGCCGCCGCGCTCGGTGGCGGCCGCGTCGCCGACGACACCAGCATCGGCCTAGCCCTGCTGGAAGCCCACGCCCAGGGCGGCACCCTCAACGACGGACAGCAGGCACTCGTGCGCGAGATGGCCTCCTCGGGAGCCCGCGTGCAACTCGCCCTCGCCCCGGCCGGCACCGGCAAGACCACCGCCATGGCCGCGCTGGCCGCCGCCTGGCGCAACAGCGGCGGCACCGTCGTCGGCCTAGCGCCGACCGCAGGAGCTGCCGAAGTCCTTTCCGGCGATCTCGGCACCGAGACCGACACTATCGCCAAACTCGTCCAACTCGCCGACCCCGATCCCCGCTACCCCGTCGTCGCCGACGACCCTGCGCGCCGTTGGTTCGACCGCATCGACGCCTCCACTCTCATCGTCGTCGACGAAGCGGGTAAGGCCTCGACCGCCGAACTCGACGCGGTGATCTGTTACGCGCTCGCCCGGGGGGCGAGCGTGCGGCTCGTCGGCGATGACCACCAACTGTCCTCGGTGTCGGCCGGCGGAGTGCTGCGTGACATCGCCGCCCGCCACGATGCGTTGACCCTTTCTGAGGTCGTCCGGTTCGGCGACACCGACCGTGGCAAGGCCGAAGGAGCGGCCAGCCTGGCGTTGCGCCGCGGCGACCCGACCGGCATCGCGTTCTATCTCGACCACGACCGCATCCACGTCGGAGCTGACGCCACCGCCGCGGACCTCGCCTACACCGCATGGGTCGCCGATCTTCTCGCCGGGCGCGACAGCATCCTTCTCGCACCCACCAACCCGCTCGTCGCCGAGCTCAACGAACGCGCACGCGCCGACCGCCTGCGCCTGTTCCCCGGCGAACAAATCGGGCCGACGGTCACCCTCGGCGACAAGCTGACCGCCTCGGCCGGGGACTGGATCACTACACGGGAGAACGCCCGTTGGCTGCGAACCGGCGAACGCACCTGGGTCAAGAACGGACACCGCTGGGTCATCCGCGCCGTCAACGACGACGGCTCGCTGATGGTCAGCCCCCTGCACGGCGACACCGACGACGTGCTGCGCCTGCCCGCCGGCTACGTCACGTCGCACACCACCCTCGGCTACGCCTCCACCATCGACGTCCGCCAGGGCACCACCGCCGACACCTGTCACGTCGTCGGCGGCGACCAACTCAACCGCCAGCAGCTCTACGTCGCCCTCACTCGAGGCCGTCACGAAAACCACCTCTACTTCTCCACCTCCGAAGCCGACCCGCACCAGATCCTCACCCCCAAGGCCATCCACCCGCCGACCGCCGCCGACATCCTGGCCGCGATCTTGGGCCGCGACGACCGCCAGCTGTCCGCGCACACCGAAATCGCCAACGAGGACGATCCGACACTGCGGCTGGGCAAGGCCGCCGCGATGTACACCGACGCTCTGCACACCGTGGCCACCGTCGCTGCCGGCACCGAGACGATGCGCGCGATCGACGACGCGGCCGACGCCCTGCCGCTCGGGCTGCGCCAGTGCGGAGCCTGGCCGGTGCTGCGCCGCCACCTCGCCCTGCTCGCCGTTGACGGTGACGATGCCTTCGGTGCCCTCCAGGCGCTTGAACGCCTCGGCGGGCACGTCGTGCACCCGTCTCTTATACACATCT
>JAHBAP020000269.1 GCA_018500005.2 Mycobacterium sp.
ACGGTCTAGACCGTCGGTGCGGTGTGCGGCGACGAGTTCCTGCAGTGCGTATGGATCGTCGGGGTTGTGCAATGACACCAGCGAAACGTGGTTGTCGATGTTGAAGTGCGGGTCGGGTTCCCACCACCAGGAGCCGTCCTCGTCTTGGACGGCTTTGCTGCGGAAGACCGGGTAGCGATCGATCAGCCGTTGCTTGACGATCTTGCGCAGCTCGCTGAAGTCCAGTGGCTCGGAGGTCCAGATCACCGAGTCGACGACCATCAGGTTGTTGGGGCGGTCCATCTCCAGCCACAGGGCGTCCTGAATGCCGAGCCGGCGGCGCGCCCCCTCGATGGCGGGCTTGCGTCGCTCGCCCATGACACCTCCGCTTCCGGGTTTTTTCGGGGAGTTCCCCGGCGCCCATTGTCGCCGATCGACGCGCCGCGGGAACCCGTTACGCCCCAGCAAATAACCAGCCTGCCAGAATGGCGAAGCCCCGCCGAAAGGATCGATATGGCCCACCGAGCGTTAATGCGCCTGTTCGCAGCCCTGCTGGCCGTCGCAACTCTACTGGGACTCGCTCCGGCAGCTAAGGCCTGCAGCCGGGTGACCTGGCTGGGGCCGAACGGCATGGTCATCACCGGGCGCTCGATGGACTGGCCCTACTCCTTTCACTCCCATCTCTACGCGGTTCCCGCCGGTTCCACTCAGGACGGCGCGGGCGGGGTGAACTCGCTGACCTGGACCCGCAAGTACGGCGCGATCGAGGTGGCCGGCACCACAGATCCGAACGGCCCGATCGACGGCGTGTTCGACGGGATGAACACCACCGGACTGGTGGCCAACCTGCTCTATCTGGGCGAGTCCGACTTTGGGCCGACCCCGACCGACAACCGGCCGAGACTGTCCTTCGCGGGCTGGGTGGACTACGTGCTGACCAGTTTCGCGACCGTCAACGAGGTGGTCGAGGCGTTTACCAATCCGTCGATCTACATCGTTCCGATCAACTTCGGCCCCGGTAACGCAGCCCACCCCACGGTGCATCTGTCGGTCGCCGACGCCACCGGCGACTCGGCGATCATCGAGTACCTCGAGGGCAAGCCGGTGATCCACCACGGACGCGAGTACCAGGTAATGACCAACAGCCCTACCTACGACCAGCAGTTGAAGCTCAACGCCCAGTGGGACGACAAGGACAAGAACAAGGACCTGCCGGGCTCAATTCAGTCCGCCGACCGGTTCGTGCGCGCCTCGTACTACCTGAGCAAGCTCCCGCAAACGACCGACGAACGCCAAGCGGTCGCCGGGGTGTTCAGCGTGATGCGCAACGTCTCGGTGCCTTGGGGGGTGGGCGATCCTGAGCATCCGAACCTCTCCCCCACCTACTGGCGCTCGGTGGCCGACTCCACCAACAAGATCTACTACTTCGAGTCGGCGCTCAGTCCGAACATCGTCTGGGTGGACCTCAACAAGATCAATTTCGTTCCGGGCTCAGGGATACGCGCGGTGAAGGTCGAGGAGAACTACGCGATCATCGGAAACATCGACAATCAATTGACCCCAGCCAAGTCGATCTCATTCCTGGCTCCCACCGCCGCCAATACTCCCCAGCCGGGCGAAACCCATTCCGCGGCTCCCGCGGCGGAGGATCGCAAGTCCGGCTTCAATGCGTGGTGGCTAGTCCCGATCGTCGCACTGCTGGGCCTGCTGGCCTCTCTGCCGCGGCTGTTCCGCAAACCGAAAGTCGTTGAGCCGCGATAGCTTTCAGTTAGGCCGGTTCGCCCGGGCAGTTATGCGGCGTAGCAGCGATCAGTCCGGCGCACCGCCGCCTCCGGGATCAGCCGGTCCAGCTGGAACCTGAAAGCAACGAACACGGTGTCGCTGCGACGTGCCGTCGGCGTCCCGTCGGTGATCGTCAGTGCGACATCGAGATAGTCGGGGTCGTGTGCCTCGTCGGTCACGGTCAGCTCAAACCGTTCGAGGAAGAATCTGCTGTCGGTGGCGAGGTTTTGGCGGATCGCGCTGAGCTTGGGCGCCTCGGGAATCGCTGCGGTCATCACGTAGAGATCGTCGGTGACGAAGGGGGGTGTTGCGACCACCGCGGCGGCACCAGCGGGAGCCCCGAACAGGTTGAGGG
Source organism: Mycobacterium sp. (assembly GCA_018500005.2). GTDB lineage: Bacteria > Actinomycetota > Actinomycetes > Mycobacteriales > Mycobacteriaceae > Mycobacterium. The sequence continues at coordinate 2,117 of JAHBAP020000269.1, forward strand.
GCTTGTTGCCGGTGAACAGTCGAACGATCCCGCTGACCAGCGCGAGTTGTAGCGTCGTCGCGGCTCCGACGATCCGACCGACCAGCTCGCCGAAGCGATTGTCGCCGAACAACGAGCCGATACCGCGTCCCACGGCGAATCCAATCGCGGATTGGAGGCTGCTATCACGCAGCACTGCGTCGACAACGGAATTGAGGACCGCATTGGTGGGAACGCCGCTTACGATCTTGTCCGTCACGTCGCCGACAAGGTTCCAGACGACGGGGTCTGCCAGCAGGGTGTCGAGCGCGTTCCTAGTCACCTGATCGACGATCGCATTGACGAATCCGATGTTGATCCCAACTTGTTGGATCAGACCGACGACGGCACGACCTGCGGCATCGCTCAACGCCTGACGTGGCTGCGAGCTGCCCAACACCGCGGCAAGCGCTTCACGGACCGTGCTGCTCACCGCGGATGTGAAGTCAGCGTTGGCCTGCAGTGCCGAGAGGGCATCGGTCAGCGCGCCGGTCAGGTCCGCGCCGGAGACGAGGGCCTGAACAATCCGTTGGCCCGTTCCCGCCAGTGCAGCCGTGACACCGGTCTGGCCGAGGAAGTCGGGGAAGGCGTTTCCAACTTGGGCCGCCATCGCGTCGACGAACTCCGCGTTGGCCAGCAGACCGGCAGTAACTCCGCCCAGCGGGGATCCAAGGAGTTCAGCGAGCGTGGAACGCACCGCCGACGAGCCCGCCAGCGTCGAGATCAACTCACTGACAACCGATCCCACGCCGGCCACCGCGGCCGGATCCCCCAGGATCGCCGTCAGCGCCGCCGCGGTCGTGTTCCCCGCCGCCTCCGCCAACGCCGCATCCGAGCGCACA
>JAHBAP020000257.1 GCA_018500005.2 Mycobacterium sp.
AGCTTCTCCAACGCAGGCGCGAGTTCTCCTTCGTTGTCGGCCACCAGGCCGCGCAACTGCTGGGACAACGCGGAGGTGTTGGCCAGCAGATTGACGATCGCGTAGCGGCGCTGTTCGAGAACACCGAGCAGTTCGTTCGCGTTGAGGATCAGGGTGTTCACCTGCCCGCTGCGCTGGGCGAGGATGCCGGTGACGTCCGAGGCGGTCTTGAGCAGGCCGGACAGCGATTCGTTGCGTTCGTTGAGCGCCTTGGAGATTCGGCTGACACCGTCGAACGTCGGGCCCAACTGGGGTGCCACCTTGTTGATGGTCGCGGTGAGCGTATCCAGTGATTGATTGAGCGCCTTGGTGTCGGTGGCGGCGGTATTGGCGGCGAACTCGCCGAGCGCGTCGGTCAGCGAATACGGCGAACCGGTGCGCGACACCGGGATCACATCCGCGGGACGCAGAGTCCCGGGCCCGCCGGACTCCAGGGTTAGCACCCGCTGGCCCAGCAGGGTGCCGGTGCGGATGTGGGCGGTGGTGTCCCGGCCGAGTCGCACCTTCCCGTTAACCATGAACGTGACCAGTGCCTTGCCCTGCTGCAGAGCGACTGCTGAGACCGTGCCGACCTTCACGCCGGAGACCTTGACGTCGTTGCCCGGCGCCAGCCCGGCCGCCTCGGTGAACAAGGCCTGATGACGGATCGACGTGGCCTGTGTCAGCAGTACCTGGGACTGCAACCCGACGGTGATGAGCAACACGATCAGGACCACTCCGATGAACCCGGAGCGGATGAGATGGGAGCCGTGGTATCTCAGCATGCCGGCCTGGGCTTGTTCATCACGGTTCAGCACACCTGCCCGTGTGCTGCATGATCCAGGGGAAGTGCGCGGTGCGCCCCTGCAGATCGGTGACCCGAACCGACATGCCGCACAGATATTGGTTGATCCAGCTTCCGTAGGATCCCAGCCGCACCAGCTTGCGGTAGTTCTTGGGTGCCTTCTGCAGCGCGATGTCCAGAGTTTCCTTGTCGCTGTCCAGGATTGGGGCCAGTCGGGCCAACTGGTCGACGGTCCCGGCCAACGGCGGACGGGCCTCGTTCAGCAGGTCCGTCAGTGACGCGCTGCCGCTCTCCAGAGCGGTGATGGCGTTACCGATCGGGTCGCGGTCGGCGGCCAGTCCGCTGATCAACCCTTCGAGCTTGTCCACCGCGCCGGAGAACTTGCCCCCGTCTTTGTCGATGGTCGCAAGCACCGAATTGAGATTGTCGATCAGTTGCTGCACCGTCTGGCTGTTGTCGGCCAGTGCCGTGGAGAACGCCGAGGTCTTGGCGAACAGCGACTCGACGTTGCCTTCCTGGCCCTGCAGGATCTGGATCAACGAGGTGGTCAGCGCATTCACTGCCTGCGGATTGAGGCCCTGCACAATGGGTTTCAGGCCACCCAGCAGAAGATCGAGGTCCAGTGCCGGTTGGGTGCGCTCGGCAGGGATCACCGAACCGGGCGGCGCGATCCTGGTCGACCCGGGGCCGTCGAGCAGTTCCAGGTAGCGGTCTCCGACCAGGTTCAGGTAGCGGACCGCCGCGGTGGTGCCCGAGGTCAGCGCGATATCGCTATCGGCGCCGAAGCCGACGGTGACCGAGTTGTCAGGCTGCAGCGACACGCTTTTCACCGTGCCGACCTTCACCCCGGCAACACGCACCGAGTCACCGGACTTCAGGCTGGACACGTCGTCGAAGACGGCCGTGTAGATGTGCTGTGCACCGCCCCGGTATTGCCCGAAGATGGCGAACAGGGCGGCAGTGAGCAACAACATCACCGCCATGAAGATGCCGACCTTGAGACCGGTTGTGCGCAGCGGTTTCATCCGGGCATCCCGATCTGGGCGGAGTTACGCGGCGGCCCGTCCAGCGGTCCGAATAGAGCTTGTTTGAGCGCGTCGGAGTTCAGCAGGATGCCCTGGTTGCCGTACTGGGCCTGGTTGGCTCCGATGTCGGTGACCACGTAGGGCGGCCGTTGTTCGTAGGCCACGTTGGGCAGGTCCGTGCACTGCGGTCCGCCCTTGGCGGCGACCTTGGGCAGGTTGCCCGGATATCGGTAACGCTCGCGCCCCAAGAAGAACCCTTGCAGCAGTGTGGCTCCCGGCATGGCCAGGCCGGGTCCGTTGGCCAGTGGGAGCAGGCCGGCGACCCCGCAGTAGAGCGCCGGGCTGTACTGGTTGGTTAGATCGGTGGTTGGCGCCAGCAGGTGGATCACGTCGGCCAGCGGTGCCCGGTTCTCGGTGAGCACGTCGGTCCCGATGTCCGCCAGGCCGATGGCGCTGAGCAGCAGGGCATCCAGACTGTCCTGCTCGTCGATCACGGTCTGGCTGATTCGGGTGACGTTGTCGACGGTGGCCAACAGATCCGGGGAGGCGTCGGCCACCGAGTTGAACACCGTCGGCGAGATCTCCAGAACGTGATTGAGATTGTCCAGCGACGGATTGAGCCGCGCCAGGGCGCTGTCGAGGTCGACGAGGGTCTTGCCGAACTTCTCGCCGCGGCCGTTCAGTGAGGTCGAGATGGCGCCGAGGGTCTGGTTGAGTTTGGCGGGTTCGACCTCGCGGAGCACGCCGACCAACTTCTCGAACACCGTGTTGATCTCGACGGTGACCTTGTCACCGCCCTGGATCGTGGTCCCGGCCTGCAGGGCTTCCGGTGCCGGCTGCGGCGGCGGGATCAGGTCGACGAACTTGGAACCGAAGACCGTCGAGGAGGTGATCTCCGCGCCCACGTTGGACGGGATGGCCTCGATGGAGTCCGGGTCGATAGCCAGGTGCAGTGCGGCCCCGCCGTCCGGCAGCGGTTCGATGGAGGCCACCTTGCCCACCGGAGCGCCGTTGAGTTTGACCTTTGCGTCGGGATACATCACCAGACCGGCCCGGTCGGCGAGGACGGTTACCGGCACGGTTTTGGTGAATCTGCCCTGGAACAACCCCACCGCGATGGCGACCACCAGTGCCAGCGTCAGCACGGTGAGGACCCCGGCCAGTGGGCGCGCGTATCGCGACCACGGTGAAACCTTCTTCGTCACGTCCTCACCCGGCCAGGTTGAAGTTGCCGTTGGAGCCGTAGATAGCCAGCGAGACAAGCAGAGTCACCGAGACCACCACGATCAGCGAGGTCCGGACCGCGTTGCCCACAGCCACCCCGACCCCCGAGGGGCCGCCGGAGGCGAAATACCCGAAATAGGTGTGGATCAGCAGGATGGTGATCGCCATCAGCACCGCCTGCACGAACGACCACAACAGGTCCAAGGGGTTGAGGAAGGTGGTGAAGTAGTGGTTGTACAGCCCGCCGGACTGACCGAACAATGCCACCGTCACGAATTCACTGGCCAGGAAGGACAGGATCACCGCGATCGAGTACAGCGGTGTGATGGCGACCAGGCCGGCCAGCAGTCGGGTGGACACCAGGTACTCGACCGGCCGGATGGCCATCGACTCGAGGGCGTCGATCTCCTCGTTGATCCGCATCGCCCCGAGTTGGGCGGTCACCCCTGCGCCGAAGGTTGCCGCCAGCCCGATCCCGGCCACCACCGGCGCGGAGATCCGCACGTTGATGAATGCGGCCAGGAAGCCGGTGAGCGCCTCGATACCGATATTGCCCAGCGACGAATAGCCCTGTACCGCAATGGTTCCCCCGGCTGCCAGGGTGAGGAAGCCGACGATGGCCACCGTGCCGCCGATCATCGCCAACGTCCCGGCACCCATGCTGATCTCGGCGATCAGCCGGATCACTTCGCGACGGTAGTGCACCGCGGCGTGCGGCATTCCGGCGATGGCCTTGCCGTAGAACAGGGTGTGGTCCCCGATCCGGCTCATCAGTCCGACGGGTACCGCCAGGCGGCGGAAAAGTCTCGGATAGTTGGCCCTCAGGACCGCAAGGTTGCTCATCGCCGTCCCGTGTCAGCCCGTGGTCAGCCTGATGCCGATGGCCGTGACGACCACGTTGACGACGAATAGCGCCATGAAGGCATAGACGACGGTCTCGTTGACGGCGTTGCCGACCGCCTTGGCTCCGCCGCCGTGGATCATCAGTCCGCGGTAGCAGGCCACCAACCCGGCGATCAGCCCGAACAGCGCCGCCTTCACACAGGAGATGATGACCTCCGGTACCCCGGTCAGCAGGGTGATGCCGGCAGCGAACGCTCCCGGGTTGACCTGTTGGACGAAGACCGAGAAAACGTACCCGCCGAGGATGCCGATGATGACCACCAGCGAGTTGAGCAGCAGGGCGACTAGGCCGGAGGCCAGCATCCTGGGCGTGACCAGCCGTTGCACCGGGTTGATTCCCAGCACCTCCATGGCGTCGATCTCCTCGCGGATGGTTCGGGAGCCCAGGTCCGCACACATGGCGGTGGCACCGGCACCGGCGACGATCAGGACGGTCACCAATGGCCCGACCTGAGTCACCGCCCCGAAGGCCGCACCGGCACCAGACAGGTCGGCCGCACCCAGTTCACGCAGCAGGATGTTGAGGGTGAAACTCACCAACACGGTGAACGGGATGGCCACCAGCAGGGTCGGCGCCAGGGACACCCGCGCGACGAACCAGGACTGTTCCAGAAATTCCCGCCACTGGAACGGCCGTTGGAACGCGAAGCGGACGGCGTCGGCCGACATCGCGAAAAGACCCCCGACGGACTCCATCGGGCCGGTGACACCCTTGCCCAAGGCGATACCCGGAGACCAGCGATTCGCCTTATCCGCCATCCGCCCGGGCGCTCATTTCGTTCGAAGAATCCCTGTGCCGGCCGAATACCGACAAGCCGAATGTAGGCGATCAACCTCTCGGTAGTGCGCCGAATCTGCCCCAAACAATTCGGCGTGGCGCGGCACAATGAAGCAGTGCAGAGATACACCGATCGACGCGTCCTGATCACCGGCGGCGGTTCGGGGATCGGCCAGGCCTGTGTGCTGCGGATCCTGGCCGAGGGCGGGCACGTGGCGGCCGCCGATATCAGCCCCGCCGGTCTGGCCGACACCGTGGCAAAAGCCGGCACCGACGCAGAGCGATTGAGCACCGTCGAGTGCGACGTCGCAAACGAGGGGTCGGTGCAGACCGGCGTGGCTCGTTCGGTGGAGGTCCTCGGCGGTCTGGACACTCTGGTCAACGTCGCGGGAATTCTGCGCTCGGCGCACTTCCTGGACACCTCGCTGGCCGACTTCGAGCAGGTCCTGCGCGTCAACCTGATCGGAACATTCCTGGTCACCCGTGCCGCGCTTCCAGCACTGCGACGCGGAACCGCACCCGCGGTGGTCAACCTCAGCTCGACTTCGGCGCACTTCGCCCATCCGTACATGTCGGCATATGCCGCCTCCAAGGGCGGGGTCCTGGCCATGACCCACGCGCTGGCCGCGGAGTTCGCCAAAGAGGGCATCCGATTCAACTCGGTTCAGCCCGGGTCGATCTCCTCGGGCATGACCGACGGGACCGGCCAGCCCAGGCAGGGTGGCGGCCGGGGGCTGCCCGCCGACGCCGACTTCTCGCTGTTCGCCCGGGTGGCGCCGGGCCTGCCGCTGCCGGACGGGGCGCATTTCGCCGATCCGGACGCGGTGGCTGCGGTGGTGGCGATGCTGGGGAGTCCAGAGTCCTTCTTCGTGACGGGCA
>JAHBAP020000139.1 GCA_018500005.2 Mycobacterium sp.
CGGCCGCCTCGTGGGCTTCCAGTTGCGCCCTGGTGAACGCCGGGTTGGCGATCTTGGGCCCTCCGAGCGGCTCGCCGTCGGCGTCGTGCAGCAGGAAATTGGCGTCCTGTTGGCTGCCGAGCGCCGTCACCGTCGCAGGCAGACCGAAGTAGGTGGCGGCGATCTGGGCGGCCTGCTCGTCGCTGATGGCCGGAACCGGCAGATCGGAGGCTTCGAAGAAGTCGAAAGATGTCATGGCTTCCCTTGTGAATTCAACGGTGTCACTGTACTGGCGGTACCGGTTGCTCATAGGTTGTTCACCTATGCGGGCACTGATCGTCGTCGATGTTCAAAACGACTTCTGCGAGGGCGGATCGCTGGCCGTCGTCGGCGGCACGGCCGTCGCCGAGGCGATCAGCGGCCTGCTCGCCGCTGACCACGGCTACGACCACGTGGTGGCCACCCAGGACCACCACATCGACCCGGGCAGCCATTTCTCGGACAACCCAGACTTCCTCGATACCTGGCCACGGCACTGTGTCGCGGGTAGTACCGGTGCGGACTTCTCCCCGCATCTGGACACCGGCGCGATCGAAGCGGTGTTCCGCAAGGGGGAGTACGCGGCCGCCTACAGCGGGTTCGAGGGCGCTGCCGATGGGGTGAGACTCGCCGATTGGCTCAAGGACCACGGCGTGGACGAGGTGGACGTTGTCGGGATCGCCACGGACTACTGCGTCAAAGCCACCGCCGAGGACGCGGTGAACGCCGGCTTCGGCACGCGCGTACTCGCGAATCTGACGGCAGGGGTCTCGAAGGAGACAACGGCTACAGCGCTGGAATCAATGCGGAGCCACGGAGTCAAAGTCGTGCAAGTAATGACGTAAACGTCATAAATTCCTTATCCCAGCCTTCTTTTCAAATCCGCAATTGTGGCAAACGGTCGATCCTTGTTTTCCCCCATAACCATAATTATCCCTATGGGAAGCATTTCAGCCATCTTGCCGGTTTTTTCATTCGCCAGTCCGCCGAGCGAACACCCTCTTTCAAATAATTGCGTAGCGCGTCACAATTTAGGTCTAACCCGCGGTTTCGAGCTACTTAAATGGAGCCAACCGATTGGTGGGGAGGGAACGAAATGGCCCATGGTTTTCCGGCATTCAGGGGCCCGTCCGTCCTCCCGCGGAATGGCATTTCCCGGGGTGGGCCGACATTAAAATCCGGCCGTTCTCCGCAATGGTTACCGCGATCTATTTTGGATCCAAATCTCGATTGGCGGACCGGACGGAATTCACGAATAGTCCTCCTACTCGTGCTTACCGTCATTCCGTTCTGGGGGATCTATCGCCAGACTGCTATTGCGGTCGCGGCGGGCGCGCCGACGGCCTATGTGATAGTCATTCCGGTGCTGGCGGCGATGATCGCCTTCGGCTACCGGACACCTCCCCGCGGGGTCGGCGACCCCGAGTCCGACTGGATCCTGGCGGCGATGTTCGGCGGCCTCGGGCTGTTTCTGCGGCACCTCATGTCCGGGCGCTTCCCGACGCAGTCCGGACTCTGGCAGTTGCCCCTTGTTGGGGCCGTGCTCTGGGCCGCCTGTCTGGCAGCAGTCCTCTTCGGCGTTCGTCGGGTCATGCAGACCTGGCCGCTATGGGTCTTCGTGTTCGCAACGGCGACCCCGCTGCCGTACCTGCTGTGCACCGCCGCCCTGGGGGGCGGTCTGACATCGGTCTCAATGATCACCGGTCTGCTCGGTGCGTCCGCGGTCTACATCGCCGGAACACTGAGCCCGCAGAGATGGCGGCTGGGTGCGGCCGCCGCCAGTCTCGCGATGAGCGTCGGTGTCGGGCTTGTCGCCGTCGGCGTCGATCTCGACGGACTGACCCATGCGAGCCTGCTGGTTGCGGTCCTCACCGGAGCCGTGATTCCTGCAGCGGCATTCCTGGTCTTACAAGGGCGGTCGGAGCGGCCCGCTCCGGCGACGAAGTCCACGTTGCCGAAACGTTCACCAGCCTCGGTTATCGCGTTGGGTCTGGGTGCAGCGCTGGTGTTCCTGCTGAACCGCCCGTTCAGTATTGCCGGGGAGCCTCCCGCCCAGGCCCGAGCCGACTGGGCCGCCGAGCTGGGATTGTCCGACACCCACGCGTTTCCGTTCATCCACCGCTATCTGGGTCCGAGCGCGACATTCGTCAGGTATCCGGTTGCCTCGAAGCCGGGGTTCCCCGAGGCCGCGGTGGACGTGATCACCGCGAGAAGCCTCGCCACACTGCAGACCTACCGTGATGCGATCTGGTACCCGTCGACCTCTCCACCGAACTACCGTCCCGTCGATCTGCCGGTACCGGGTGGTCCGGTGGCGAGGCAGGCCGCCACTGATTCGTCGGTGGCCACCGACGGCCGTGCCATCGACTGGTACATCGTCACCTGGGTGTGGCGAGCCGGGGAGTCCTATCAGCAGGTGTTCGTGGTCGTCAATCAGACCTGGACATCGCACCAGCCGCCGCCGGTTCCCGCCGCACTATCCCTGCGGGCCAACGTCATCGGCCCTGCACTTTGGCTGGCGCGACAGCAGGCCGATCCGTCGGCCACCATCGACCCGCTCGTCACCAAACGCGCGCAACAGGTCGTCACCGATGTCATTGTCGCGGGAGAACCCCGGCATGGCTGACGGTATCGCGGCGCGACCGTTCGGCTCGCTTCTGGACCCCCGGTTCTCGGCTCGCAATGCTCTCGGGCCGAGCACTCTGGCGGCGTTGGCAGCGCTGGTTGCCGTAGTCGTGTTGTTGAGCCTGCTCTATCCGGACCGGTTCCCGCCGGCTGTCGCGATGGTGTCGGCTTGGATCTATTTGGTCTCCGCGATCGATCGAAACATGCTGCTGCTGCGCGGGGTTCGCTCCTCGGTCATGGTGTGGATCAGCGAGTCCGAAGCGCGAGCGGTACCCGATCACGAACTGCCCAGCTATACCGTGCTTTTGCCCGTCTACCAGGAGCCGTCGATCGTCCAGAACCTCATCAACGGTGTGGGGAACCTCGACTACCCGCCGGACAAGATCGACGTGATGCTTCTCGTCGAGGAGGATGACGCTGCAACGCAGCAAGCGGTGGCCGGACTGTCACTCAACGGGATTCGGGTTGTGCTGGTGCCGCACAGTCTGCCCAAAACCAAGCCGAAGGCGTGCAACTACGCCATGTCATTGCCTGAGGTGGACAGCGAACTGATCACACTCTATGACGCCGAGGATGTGCCGGAGCCGTTGCAATTGCGCCGCGCTGCCGTCGCCTTCAGTCGCGCTCCGGCCGATATCGGATGCCTGCAGGCCCGACTCGCCTACTTCAACGAACGGCAGAACCTGCTGACCCGATGGTTCTCCATGGAATACGACCAGTGGTTCGGCGCCGTGCTGCCCGCATTGCAGCAGGCCGGCTGCGTCGTTCCGTTGGGCGGCACCTCCAGCCACCTGCCCGTCCGGGCGTGGCGGGAAGCCCGGGGCCGGGGCGAACACAACGTCACCCGAGATGCCGACCCCGGTGGGGGGTTGGGGGGTTACGGCTACCGCCCCCA
>JAHBAP020000555.1 GCA_018500005.2 Mycobacterium sp.
ACCCACCCCCCGCAGGTGGATTACCTCCGGTTGGCGGGCGGCGCCGACGCGCACCCCGATCACATCGATCCGCAGCCGGGGCCAGCGGGTGTCCTGGCCGGCCAGCCATATCCCCGCAAGCCGCCGGATGCGACGCAACTTCTGCGGAGTGACCGAGTAAGCCAGTCCGCCGAAGCCGTCCCCGGTGCGGGTCTTGACCTCGACGAAGACCACCGTGCCATCGTCATCGGTGGCGATGACGTCCAGTTCGCCGTATCGGCAGCGCCAGTTGCGTTGCAGAATCCGCAATCCCAGTGCGAGCAGATGGTCGACGGCCACCTGCTCGCCGAGCGCTCCGAGTTCCAGTCGAGATGTCGTCACGGACCCAGAGTGGTACTGCCGACCGACGAAACTACCCCGCCAACCGGTGAGGGGCCGGGGTTATCCCCAGCGGCTCACTCATGCACAGCCCTACTCGGGCAGGCGCAACTCAGGCTTCTCGACCTCTTCGATGTTGACGTCCTTGAAGGTGATCACCCGCACCTGCTTGACGAACCTGGCCGGCCGGTACATATCCCAGACCCAGGCGTCGGCCAGTCGCAGCTCGAAATACACCTCGCCCTCGGCGTTGCGCGGCATCAGTTCGACACTGTTGGCCAGATAGAAGCGGCGCTCGGTCTCCACCACATAGCTGAACTGACCGACGATGTCCTTGTACTCGCGGTATAGCGAGAGTTCCATCTCGGTTTCGTACTTCTCGAGATCCTCGGCGCTCATCAGCTCAGGGGTCCTTCGTTCCGTGTTGGTTCCATCTTGTCCTACCCCTCGGCGCCGCGCGCCGTAGCAGTGAATTCCACCATCCGTTCGCTGCAGCCGGCCCGGCGGACGTTGATGAACGACTGCCGATGCTCGGCGCAGGGCCCGTGTTGGGCCAGGGCCGCGCCGTGCGCCGGGGTGCTGTAACCCTTGTGCTCGGCGAAGCCGTAGCCGGGGTGCTCGTCGTCCATGGCCACCATCAGCCGGTCGCGGGTGACCTTGGCCAGCACACTCGCAGCGGCGATACAGGCGGCCGCGGCGTCCCCGCCAACCACCGGAAGCGACGGTATCGGCAGTCCCGGCACCCGGAACCCGTCGGACAAGACGTATCCCGGCCGCACCGGCAACCCGGCGACCGCCCGCCGCATGCCCTCGATGTTGGCAGCGTGCACGCCGCGCCGGTCCACCTCCGCGGCCGGTATGAAGACCACGTGATAGGCCAGCGCGTAGCGCCGGATCAGCGGGAAGAGTTCCTCGCGGACCTTCGCGGTGAGCTTCTTGGAGTCGTCGAGGGCGGCCAGGCTCTCGAACCTGTTGGGGCCCAGGACACAGGAGGCTACGACGAGCGGCCCCGCGCAGGCGCCCCGGCCGACTTCATCGACACCGGCCACCGGGCCCAGGCCACTGCGGTAGAGCGCCGACTCCAGAGTCCGCAGGCCCGAGGATCTGCGGACGACCGTGCGCGGAGGCCAGGTTACGGCCGTTTTCTTGGCCGCCATGTCAGCCCTGCTGCGGGTCAAACGACGAGACACCACCCCAGCGGGTCGGCGGCCAGGCGATGAACTGCGCCTTACCGATGACGTTGTCGACCGGCACGGTGCCGGAGACGGGATCCCCGGTGCACAGAATGCCCTTCTGTGCCTCGGCCGGCGCGCTGGTGCAATGCGCCCGGGAGTCCGCGGAGTGGGTCCGGTTGTCACCCATCACCCACAACCGGCCCTCGGGCACCTTGACGGGGCCGAACTCATTGCCCAGGCATGGGTAGACGACCGGATCGGCCATCATCGTCGTCGGGTTGAGGTAAGGCTCTTTGAGCGGCTTGTCATCCACCGTCAGTCCCGTGTCGGCGCGGCACTGCACTGTTTGGCCGCCCACCGCGATGATGCGTTTGACCAGATCGTTCTCGTCCGGCGGCACGAACCCGATGAACGACAGCGCGTTCTGCACCCAGCGCACCGCGGTGTTGTCCGAGCGGATGGACTTGTAGCCGACGTTCCAGTTCGGCGGGCCCTTGAACACGACCACGTCGCCGGGTCCAGGCTCACCGAACCGGTAGCTGATCTTGTCGACCATGATCCGGTCGCCGACACAGCCCTTGCAGCCGTGCAGGGTCGGCTCCATCGACTCTGAGGGGATGAGATAGGGACGCGCCACGAAGGTGAGCATCACGTAGTACAGCAGAACGGCGGTGCCGACCAGAATGGCGCCTTCACGAAGCGCCGACCGCTTCTTCTCCGGCTTGGCCGGCAAGTCGGCCGCCGGGTCCTCGGGTATCGAATCTGCCGGGTCGGGGGTGACGGTCACGGGATCAGCGTAGCGATCTGGAGGCTAGGAACCCGCTCGACGCTCAGCGCTGTCACCGGCCGACAGCCGAAGCTCAGCGCTTCTCCTTGATCTTGGCCTTCTTGCCGCGCAGTTCGCGCAGGTAGTACAGCTTTGCCCGGCGCACCGCGCCGCGGGTGAGAAGTTCGATGTGGTCGATGTTGGGCGAGTGCACCGGGAAGGTCCGCTCGACGCCGACGCCGTAGCTCTCCTTGCGCACGGTGAACGTCTCGCGGACGCCGCCGCCGGACCGGCGCAGCACGACACCCTTGAAGACCTGGATGCGCTGCTTGTTGCCTTCGATGACCTTCACGTGAACGTTGATGGTGTCGCCGGGGCCGAAGGCAGGGATGTCGTCGCGCAGCGAAGCCTGGTCGACGAAGTCCAGAGTGTTCATCTCCTGATAATTCCTTGCGGTCGGGCCTCGGGCGGGTGTCGCGGGCGCGTGCGCCCCGCATCGCCGAGTGCGGTGGTCGGATGTTTGTCGCAGCAGGCGGATGGGAACACCGGCCCGCGCGGGCAACTGCTCAATTGTGCCAGATGGGCTGCGAGGGGCGAAATCGACCGACCCCCCGAGCCGACCTAACCCCGACCCGCCGACGTCAGAACATGGCATGGCCGCGGAATTATGCGGTGTAGAAAGAGGGCGGCTACCCTGATTCAACCGGGGTCCGACAGGGGGAAACCCCGTCGTGAGGGTGTATAGCAGCATTGCGCCGAACCGAGGAGAGTGCCATGCGACGTCGCACGTCGGCGCTGCTCACCGGAGGTACGGCGGCTGTCGCGGCGATTCTGCTGGGCGCATCCTCGACCCATGTCTCGGCCCGCTCGGGCGGCGAGGCCGGCGGTCTACCGGAGCGGGTCCCCCGGCTCGCCGCCCGAGCGGGCCGAGAC
>JAHBAP020000151.1 GCA_018500005.2 Mycobacterium sp.
CGCTCCATCGCGGAGGCGCCGTCGGCCAGCAAACCCATTGTGAGCCCGATTTGGCGGTCATCGTTTATTCATCGAATATGTCCAGGAAACGACCGGAATCAAGCGGCCCCAGTGAGTTCCTGCTAATCATCAATTCGTTTGAGGCACAGCACTATTCGGAATCATAAGGCTTTGGTCGGAAACCCTGTTCGCTAATCCATTGGTCGCGGGTTCGAGCCCCGCCCGCCCTACGTCAGAGGGTTTTTTGATGCCCTCGCCTCGAGGGTCCCCGCTCCGCGATTGATCGCCTCCGGCGTGCCCGTCTAATGCGGGGCTTTTGGCGCCGTCATCCTGTCCGGTAGCCAGGGTTGTCGCTCCCGGTGTGCGGCCCGAACGGCCGCAGCCTTACTTCGTGGCGTCGACGATGAAATCCCGACCCAGCTGGAGCAACACTTTGTCGGCGGTGAGCAGTCGCAGGCCAGCTCGTTCGGCCTGGGCCACGAGGAGCCGATCGAACGGATCGTGCCGGGTCAATTCGGGAAAGTCGCGAATCGCTTCGGCATGTTCGGCGGTGACGTTGAGCGGCAACAGCCCTTGCTCGGCTAGGACTGCCGGCAGCGCGGCCGGAACGGACAGCTTGCCGAGCATCGTCTTGATGGTGAGTTCCCAGACGGTCGCGGCGGAGACGTGCACACCGTGGGCCGAACTGATGATCTCTCGAGCCGCCGGCCCGAGGCGCGGGCTGTCGTCGAGCAGCCACAGGAGGGTTTGGCTATCAAGAAGAAGCATCGTCGCGGTGCTGCGGGCCGTAGAACATCTCGTGAATGTCGGGGTCGATGTCGAAGGAGGAATCGTCGTAGGTGAGCCGGCCTCGCAACCCACCGAAAGCGACGTCGACCCTTTTATGCGGTACCAGATCGGCGATCGGCTTGCCTGCCTTGGAGATTACGACCCGCTCGCCGTTGGCCACCCGTTCGAGCAGCCGAGAGAGGTGAGTCTTCGCCTCGTGGATGTTCACGTTTGTAGTCACCCCATCATCGTACGCGGGGTGGCTTAGTCTAGTCTGGTCATGCACCCACGGGTCGGTGCATTGCGGAACCGAGGGTATGGCGACGAACCCCCAGACGCCCGAATACTTGATTTGAATTCCCCGATGGGGAACCCGATAGACCTTGTCTGCGTTGTCGCCTGACCACCGCGTCCCACGGCACGGTGTAGCCGTTCCATTTTCGGGCGTGACGTGCCGAACGTGGGCCAACGCCCAGCGTCACCGTCGATAGACGGTCTCGCCCCGCTTGATGGTTTCGACCACCTGGATGTCCTTGATGGCGTCGGGGGAGACGGTGAGCGGATTGTCCTCCAGGACAACAAGATCGGCGACTTTGCCGGCGGCGATCGTCCCCCTGACGGCTTCCTCGCGATAGGTGTAGGCGGCGTCGCGGGTGAACCCCAGCAGCGCGGCGTACGGGTCGAGGCGTTCCTGTGGTCCCAGAACCTGACCCGACAGTGTGGTCCGGGTGGCGGCGGTTCCGATGGCCTCCATCACGTTCGGCGAGGCCGACGGGCAGTCGCAGTGCAGTGTGGTGGCCAGGCCCGCCTTCACCGCAGATGCCAGCGGCGACTCCATCGTTGCGCGGTCGGGGCCGAGCAGCGTCATCTGCTCGTCGCCGTAGAGCATCAGGTGGGGCGGCATCATCGAGGCCCCGATGCCGAGTCTTTTGAACGTCGCGAGTTGGTCCGGCCGCACGAAGTAGGCGTGCGCGATGCTCGTGCGGCGATCGGTCCCCTCGCCGTGCGCGGCGATCGCCTTCTCGATGGCCGCGAGGCTCAGGTCGATGCCGGCGTCGCCGTTGCTGTACCCGAAGAGCTGGATGCCGTTGGCGTAGGCGTAGTCGACCCATTCCTCGACCAGGTCTGTGCCCAGCAGGACCCCCCTCCAGCCGTCGGGGAACCCGGTCGTGTCCAGGTAGGGCCTGGTGAAGGCCGCCAGGCGCAGTTGCGGGGCGGCGTCGGTGGCGACCTGGTAGCCGGGGATCTTCAGGCCCCGGTCGCCGTGGCTGTAGGCGCCCCACGTCCAGTCGGCGTTGCGGACGATCGTCCCCGTGGCGGCATCGGAAACGGACGGCATCCCGATCACGTCGACGGCGATCGCACCCCGATCGAACGCGGACCGCAGGTTGCTGATCTCCTCGGGGAGTAACTGATAGCTCTGGACGGTGGTGTAGCCCTGTTTGACCAGCAGGGCCTCGGCGGCCTGGAAGGTCTCGACCGCCCGGTCCACCGAATAGGTGCCGACGGCGGCCGTGCGGGCTGCGAGAAACGGCCCGAAATCCAGTTCGCCGGTGAGCTTTCCGGTCCGGGGATCGGTGACGATCTGGCCGGACTGGGACACCGGTGTCTGCGGGGTGAGCCCGAGTTTGCCGATGCCGGCGCTGTTGAGTTGTCCGGTGAGGGTGGACAGCGTGCCGATCAACACCGGAGTGTCCGGGAACGCCGCGTCGAGGTCGGCCAGCGTCAGCGGCCCGTCGGACAGCAGGGCGGCGTAGTAGCCGGATCCGACGATCCAGCCGTTGAACGGCGATGCCGCCATGAGCAGCGCCACGACATCGGCCTTGGTGCGCGGCGGCTTGTCGGCGAAATAGGCCAGGTTGACCCCCAGGGTCTGCTGGGCGAGAAGCGTGAAATGCCCCCAGGTGTCGATGAATCCGGGCAGCATGGTGCGGCCCCGCAGATCGACGTGGGCGGCCTGTCCCGCCGCCGCGACGGCGCCGTCGAAGGTGCCGGCGTAGGCGATCCTGCCGTCCCTGACGGCAACGGCTTCAACGTATTCCGGGGTGTCGCCCGCCATCGTGAGGATGGCGCCGTTGTGATAGACCACAGCCGGCGGGCCGGACTCGGTGCGAGCGCAGGCGGTCACCGGCAGTCCCGCGGCTGCGCCCACTGTGGCAAGGCCCGCCCGCAGGAAGTCCCGCCGGTCGATCTTGCCGCAGGCTTCGTTGTGCACACCCTCCGAAAATAGTGCAGGGGTGAGGACGGCGATCCGTATGCGGCCGTCGCCGACGTGGACCAGGCGGTCGACCCCGTGGCTTGCGCCGCCCAGGTGCCCCCGATCAAGAAGAGTCTCGACGCGGTCGGCTGCCCGGACAATGTTCGAAGGTGCTGCCGGTGGTCAAGGTCGCCGCGGCCGTCGGCCTGCTGTCGGTGAAGTGGTTCCCCGGGCTGGCGCGGCTGACCACGGCGATGCTGACGCTGCACTTCGCCCTGGCCGTCGCTGGAAGAAGCCCTCGACCCGGCCCGCGCACTCCCCGACGCCATCACAACCCCGCCCTGGCCAACCGTTCCTCCCGGCGCAGGGCCTGCTCGGCCGGATCGGGCACCGGCACCGCGGCGATGAGCCGGGCGGTGTAGGCCTCGGCGGGGTGATTGAGCACGGACTCCGCGGGCCCGGACTCGACCAGTCGCCCGGTCTGCATGACCGCGATCCGGTCGGAGAGTTCCTCGACGACGGCCAGGTCGTGGCTGATGAACAGACACGCGAAGCCG
>JAHBAP020000065.1 GCA_018500005.2 Mycobacterium sp.
TCGATGGTCGTACGTCAAGCGCGCGCAGAGGCAACTCGGCAGTCACTGATCGTGGCTGCCGTGGAACTGTTCGGCGAGGTCGGGTACGGCGACACCGACATGATCGATGTCATCGAACGGGCCAAGGCGACCAAGGGGACCTGCTACTACTATTTCCCCAGCAAGAGGTCGCTGGCGGCGGCCATCATCGAGCAGGCCAACGCCGGAATCGCGGCCGCCATGGCGCCAATCTGGGAGTCCGAGGCGCCGCCGATGCACCGCCTGATCATGGCGACCTTCCGGTTCGTCGCGGTCACGGAATCGGACCCGATCGTGCGGGTCGGCTATCAGCTTCGCCAAGCCATGAACCAGATCAGCGAGGCAGGCGCCAAGAGCTACGCCAACACCGAGTCGGTGTTCGCCTCAGCCCTCAAGGGAGCCGCCGCCGACGGTCATGTCCGGCCGGAAGTCAACCCGAAAGAGGCGGCCTACACGCTCTTCACCGCGCTGGTCGGCTGCCGACTGCTGTGCGACGCGTTCGACGAGAGCCCGTTCGTTCGGCTCACCCAGGTGTGGCGGACCTTCCTGCGGTCGGTGGCGCCGGAGGATGTGATCGACGAACTGACCCGGGTCGTGCGGGCTGAGGCGAAGCGGCGCTAGCTGCGGACCCGCGTACCGGCGTCGCCCGCCACGATCTTGTCGATATCGGCCAGCGACCCGATGACCGCTTCCTTACCGGTGTTCGCGGCGAATTGGCATGCCGCGGCCACCTTCGGGCCCATCGAACCGGCAGGGAGGTTCATGCCGACCACCTCGCCGACGGTGACGCTGCCGAGTTTCGTCTGCTCGGGCGTGCCCCAGCCGGTGTAGACCCCGTCGACGTCGGTGGCGATCACCAGCATGTCGACGTCCAGCTCCTCGGCCAGCAGGGCGGCCGCGAGGTCCTTGTCGATGACCGCCTCCACACCGTGCAGTTTGCGGTCGCCGTCATACATCGTGGGGATCCCTCCCCCGCCGGCGCAGATCACGATGCAGCCCTGGTCGACCAGGGTGCGGATCGGCCGGATCTCGAAGATCCGCTTGGGTTTCGGGCTGGGCACCACACGGCGGAAGTGCTCGCCGTCCGGTGCGATCGACCATCCCTTGTCGGCGGCGAGTTTCTCGGCCGTCGCCTTGTCGTAGATCGGCCCGATCGGCTTGGTCGGGTTGGCGAACGCCGGGTCCTCGGGGTCGACCTCGATCATCGTGAGCAGTGTCGCGAACGGCTGCTCGAACGGAAGCAGGTTGCCCAACTCCTGTTCGATGACGTAACCGATCATTGCCTCGGTCTCGGCCCCGAGCACGTCCAATGGGTACGGGTCGACGGCCTCGTAGGCGGCGTCCTGCAAGGCCAAAAGCCCGACCTGCGGGCCGTTGCCGTGTGCGATCACGAGCTCGTTCCCCGGCGCGATGGCGGCGATGCGCTCCGCTGCCAACCGGATGTTGGCCCGCTGGTTCTCGGCCGTCATCGGCTGCCCGCGCTGCAGCAGTGCGTTGCCGCCCAACGCAATCACGATCCTCATGCGAGCGACGACACCAGGACGGCCTTAATGGTGTGCATCCGGTTTTCGGCCTGTTCGAAGCAGATGTTGGCCGGGCTCTCGAACACCTCCTCGGTGACCTCGATGCCGTTCTCCAGCTCGGGGTACTGGGCGGCGATCTGGGCGCCGACCTTGGTCGAGGAGTTGTGGAACGCGGGCAGGCAATGCATGAACTTCACCCGCGGGTTGCCCGAGGCCTTCATCAGTTTCTCGTTGACCTGGTAGGGCATCAACAGTTTGATGCGTTCGGCCCAGCTCTCAATCGGCTCGCCCATCGACACCCAGACGTCGGTGTGGATGAAGTCCACGCCCTTGACGCCCTTCTCGACGTCATCGGTGATGGTGATGCGGGCGCCGGATTCCTTGGCGAAGCCCTCACACAGCTTGACCAGTTCGGAGTCGGGCTGCAGTTCCTTGGGAGCCAGGATGCGGACGTCCATGCCGAGCTTGGACCCGACCAGCAGCAGCGAGTTGCCCATGTTGTTGCGGCCGTCGCCGACGAAGACGTAGGAGATCTCGTGCAGCGGCTTTGAGCAGAACTCGGTCATGGTGAGCACGTCGGCCAGCATCTGGGTCGGGTGGTACTCGTCGGTCAGGCCGTTGAAGACCGGGACACCGGCATACTTCGCCAGTTCCTCGACCACACCCTGGCCGAAGCCGCGGTACTCGATCGCGTCGTACATCCGGCCAAGCACCCGGGCGGTGTCCTTCATGGACTCCTTGTGCCCGATCTGCGACGAGGTCGGGTCGATGTAGGTCACGTGGGCGCCCTCGTCGTAGGCCGCCACCTCGAAGGCACACCGGGTGCGGGTGGAGGTCTTCTCGAAGATCAGCGCGATGTTCTTGCCGGCCAGGCTGTTTCGCCTGCCGCCGGAGTACTTGGCGCGCTTGAGGTCCCGGGACAGGTCCAACAGGTAGAGCAGCTCGCGCTCGGTGTGATGGACCAGGCTCAGCAGGTGGCGGTTCTTGAGGTTGACGGCCATGGGTGTTCGCTCCTTGTCTAGGTTCGCAGATCAGTAGGCGGGATCGCGCAGGATGGGGCAGGTCATACAACGGCCGCCACCGCGGCCGCGGCCCAATTCGCTGGCGTCGATGGTGATGACCTCGATGCCGGCCTTGCGCAATGCCGTGTTGGTCAGCGTATTGCGGTCGTAGCCGATCACGACGCCGGGCTCCAGGGCGACGACGTTGTTGGCGTCGTTCCACTGCTCGCGCTGGATGCCGTAGACGTCGCCAGCGGTCTCGACGACGGTGAACTTCACTCCGAGGGCGTCGCCGACGGTTTCGACCAGGCCCTTGTTCTCGACCTCGACCCGCATGCCGGACGGCGCTTTCTCATCGGGGCGCAGGCTGATGGCCTTGGCGTTGTCGATCACCGGTGCGAACGCGGTCAGGACGTCGGTGTTGCAGAACGTGAACACGGTGTCCAGGTGCATGGCAGCACGGCTGCGGGGCAGCACGGCGATGATGACCCGTTCGGCCGCACCGGCTTTGAACAAGTTCTGCGCGACCCTGGAGATCGCCTGGCGGGACGACCGCTCCCCCATACCGATGAGCACGGCGCCATTGCCGATCGGCATGACGTCGCCACCCTCGAGGCTCATTGCGCCATAATCGTGCGGCTCGCCATCGGGATCGCCGAGCCAGACGTTGTATTTCGCGCCGGCGAAGGCCGGGTGGAATTTGTAGACGCCCGTCGTCAACAGCGTCTCCTGGCGGCGTGCAGGCCAGTACATCGGGTTGAGTGTGACGCCGTCGAAGATCCACGACGAGTTGTCGCGCATGAACTGGGTGTTGGGCAGCGGCTTGATGACGAATCCGGTCTTGCTGGACTCGCCGAAGGCCGCAGTGAATGGACCGGCGACCTCCTTGGGCACCTCGTGGAACGGGATGCCGCCGATGAGCAGCTCGGCCAGTCTGTCGGCTGGCATCTCGTCGAGCCAGGGCCGTACCTCGGTGGCGATCCCGGGGCCCACCTGGTCGGGGGTGATCTTGCGATCCAGCACCCAGGAGCGGGCCTCGGCGTCAGCCATGATGTCTTCGAGCAGCTTGTCGAGCTGCAGAACCTCGACGCCGCGGTCCTCCATCTTGGCCACGAAGTCGAAGTGGTCGCGACGGGCCTGCTGTGTCCACAGCACGTCGTCGTAGAGCAGTTCGTCGGCGGTGTCGGGAGTCAGACGATCGTGGGCCAGACCCGGCGGGCACACCAGCACCCGCCGCAACTTGCCGATCTCCGACCAGACCCCGACCTGATTGTCTGCCACTGGTGTCCTCCCTTTTGAGTTCGCTCGTTGTTGAGGTTGGTTCGAGTCAGCCGACGGAGAGATCGCCGTTCCTGATGGCGACGATCGCCCATACGGCGGCCAGTGCGACCACTCCGAAGATCACCCACTCGGCCGTGGTGAACAGCGGTAGCTTGCGCTCCTTTCGGGCCCACACGTACAGCACAGATCCGACGAAGTAGAACAGCGCTCCGGTGAGCAGGTACTCGACGCCGCCGGCGTAGACCAGCCAGATCGCATAAACCAGGGCAACACCGCCGATGAGCATGTCGCGGGTGCGCCCCTGACCGTCGCCGTAGGTCTCCCCGCGAACGGCCAGCAGCACCTGGTAGGCCGCCGACCACAGATACGGCAACAGGATCAGTGACGTCGCCAGCAGCACCAAGGTGGTGTAGGTGCTGTCATTGAACAACGTCCAGATCAGCATCGCCTGGATGCAGCCGTTGGTCAGCCACAGAGCGCCGGCCGGAGCGTGGTGGCTGTTCTCCTTGGCCAGGAACTCCGGCATCACGTGGTCCTGCGCGGGCAGCAGCATGATCTCCGCGCAGAGCATGATCCAGGCGATGAGCGCGCCGAGGAGCGAGACGATCACGCCGACATAGATGAAGTTCGCGCCCCAGGACCCGACCTGGTTCTTCAGCAGGGCGGCCATCGAAGGGTCGGGCAATCCGGCGATCTCCGCTTGGGCCATCAGGCCGTAGGACAGGAAGTTCACCAGCAGCAGCAGTGCGAGCACCCCGAGGAAACCGAGCACGGTGGCCCGGCCGACGTCGCTGCGACTCTTGGCCCGCTTGGAGTACACCGCAGCACCCTCGATGCCGATGAACACCCAGACGGTGATGAGCATCATGCCCTTGACCTGGTGCATGGTGTCGCCCAGCGAGACCCCGTCGATCGAGACTGCCTTGCCCCAGATGTCGGCACTGAACAGCCCGGCCTTGAAGCCGACGGCGGCGATCACGATGAAGGTGAGGATCGGCACGACCTTGGCGATGGTGACGATGGTGTTGACGAACGCGGCGGTCTGGGTTCCGCGCAGTGTCAGCGCGTGCAGGACCCACAACAGGATCGACGCGCACAGGATCGCGATCTTGGTGGTGCCGCCCTCGAAAGCGGGGATGAAGTTGCCCAGCGTGGCGAACAGCAGAACCAGGTAGGCGACGTTGCCCATCCAGGCCGACACCCAGTAGCCGAACGCCGAGGTGAAGCCGATGTAGTTGCCGAAGCCGGCCTTGGCGTAGCCGTAGACGCCGCCGTCGACCTCGGGTTTGCGTTGCGCGAGCGTCTGAAAGACGAAGGCCAGCATCAACATTCCGATACCGGTGATGATCCAGCCGATGAGCAGCGGGCCGGGGGCCGCGCTGCCGGCCATCTGCGACGGGAGCGCGAAGATACCGCTGCCGATCATCGAGCCGACCACGATCGCGGTCAGAGCCGCCAGACCTAGACCGGCTTGAGGAGCGGCCGGACCCTTGGTCGGCACCTCTACGTGGACTTCAGCCATGGCGTTCCTCCGGTACCGCGTGTGCTGTCGCTGCGACAGACTAACCAGGCGCAGCCCGAACATCGACTAATTCCCGAAATTTGTGACCTTTACCGTCAAGAAATGACTTTTGACCATCGGGCCCGGCCCTATGGTGTGTGCGTAGGCCACGTATGGCTGTGGTCGTAGTCATCGGTGTTCGCCTGATTCCACTGACGTAGAGGGCTTTCCCAACATTGGAGTATTGACCGAAACATTGGAGTACTGAAATTGGCCACCCCCAATACCTCAGCCGGCGCCGCAGACGTCCACGCAGACAAGAAGGTCAGTGTCGGCACCCTGACCGCGATGGTGGTCGGCTCGATCGTGGGCTCCGGGGTTTTCGTGCTTCCACGCCGGTTCGGAACCGAGACCGGAGTGCTGGGGGCGCTGATCGCCTGGACGATCGCCGGAACCGGGATGTTCATGCTCGCTCTGGTGTTCAAGTCGCTGGCGGTACGCAAGCCCGATCTCAACGCCGGTATCTTCGCCTACGCCAAGGCCGGCTTCGGCGATTACGTCGGATTCAACGCAGCCTTCGGCTATTGGGCATCGGCGGTGGCCGGCACGGTCTCCTACTGGGTGCTGACCATGTCGACGCTCGGAACGATCTTCCCGGCCTTGGGCCGCGGGGAGACGGTGTTGGCGATAGCGCTATCCAGCGTCGGAGTATGGACCTTCCACTTCCTGGTCCTGCGCGGTGTGCACTCCGCGGCAGCCATCAACCGGATCGTCACGATCGCCAAGATGGTGCCGATCCTGGTGTTCATCATCGTCGGACTGGTCATGTTCAAGGCCGGGGTCTTCGCCGACAATTTCTGGGGTGGCGGCGATCAATCGTTCTCCGCGATCTTCGAGCAGGCCAAAGGGACCATGCTCATCACGGTCTTCGTATTCCTCGGCATCGAAGGCGCCAGCGTCTACTCGCGGTACGCGCGCGAACGCGAAGATATCGGCAAGGCGACGGTCCTGGGTTTACTGTCGGTGTTGTCGGTCTTCATGCTGGTGACGATGGTGTCCTACGGGGCGATGCCACAGTCCGATCTGGCGGCGGCGGCTCCGCCGTCGATGGCCGCGGTGTTCGAGTCGATGGTCGGCAATTGGGGTGAGATCTTCATCAAGTTCGGTGTGGTGATCTCGGTTCTCGGCGCGTATCTGGCCTGGACGCTGATGGCATGCGAGGTTCTCTACGTGCCGGCGACCACCGGGGACATGCCTGAATTCCTGTCTCTTATACACATCT
>JAHBAP020000048.1 GCA_018500005.2 Mycobacterium sp.
CCCCGGCATGGTGATCGTTTTCCGTTACCCCCCCAGCAGCCCCAGCGGGCCGAGTGCGGCGGCCGCAATCTCGGTCGGCCTGCGGTCGCCCTCCCCGGCCGCCGCCGCTGATCTCACGGTGGCCGCCGGTCCGGCCAGATGCGCCTGCAGCGAGCTACCCGCCGTTTCGGCGGCCACGATCTCCGAGACCCGCGTGAACGACGCGTAGGCCCGCGGTGTGCCGAGCGCGCCGGCCAGACCCATCGGGATCACCCATGCCTTGCCGTCCTTGCTGGCCAAAAACGAACGCAGAGTGGGCGTTTCGATAAAATCCTGCAGCATCACGACATCGTCGGAATTATCCCGCAGGGCATCGACCAACCGCCGATAGACGGCCTCCTGGTCGGGGCCGAGTCCGCGCTCGTCACTCAGGACCACCAGCAGGAGATCGTCGGTTCCGGTCTCCTGGAAACCTTTGGTCATCTCCTGCGCAGTGACACTGGACGGCGCGTCGGCGGGCAACATGGCAAGCGGGTTCTTCTGCGCCATGTCGTTCAGGTTCGGCATGGTCAGCGGCAACGCAACCGCCATCGCGATCCAGAACGCGATCACGGCGAAGGGCCACCGCACAACGAAATTGGCTATTCGTCGCACGACGACCTACACACCGCGCGCCCTAAACACCACGCCCCCAGTCCCCACCGTCCGCGACCTGCTGACATACCGACTTCATCGCCGCGATGTACCGGGCGATCGACTTCCGGGCGATCGGGTTGTCCGGGCCGAGCACAGACATCACGGTTCCCTCGTCGTAGAGGAAGACGTAAATCGTGAGCTGGTAGGAGAACCGGCCATCCGAGTAGATGCCGATGTTGTTGGAGTAGCCCATGTCGGTCGCCGCGATGATGGCGTTGAGTGGAGCGGCGCCCCCGTGCAGGAAGTCCGCGACCGGGAACTTCGGACGGGGTTTCTCCAGCCCCGGCGCAAGCTCGAGTACCCGGTAGTAGGGCACCCTCGCCAGTTTCTGGCCCGTGTCGAAGGATTCCTGCGCCGCCCAGGCGGCCTCCCCGAACGAGGTGGCCGCGATCGGAACGGTGATCGGGACGAGTCCGGTGAACCAGCCCTGGGTCGTGAAGTTGTCCGACGTCCGTCTGGTGTCCCGCGGGGTGAGTCCGTAGTACGTCGCAGCACCGGTCAGTTCGTGTTCCACCTTGGCGCTGCAGGCGAACAGACCACCCACGAAGCGGACGCCCGCCGTGGCGCATGCGGCTTCGAAACGCTTGGTCTGCTCGGCATCCATGATCTTCTCGCCGACCATCTCCGCCACCGTGGGCTCCAGCGGATTGCCTAGCGGCAAGGGGAATTCCGGAAGCGTGCCGTTGTTGCTCTCAGCAAACTCGATCCAGGCGCGAACCTCCGGTGAATCGAGGGTCAGATTCGATGTCGCCTCGCGCTCCTGGAGGCAGAAATCGTCGAAACTTCCCGCCTCCGGCAGGGGCAACGGCTCCCCGTTCACGCTCAGTGACGTGTACATCCCGTGCGCTTCGAGCATGGTGATGCCGATCAGGGCCGCGTCGCCGTGAACGTGATCGATGCTGGCATAGAAATCGAAATGATCGTCGCTCTGGACAATTCCGAAAGAAAAACAACCCCACTCGAATGGCGTCGGAATATCGACCATATGTTTGCGCGCTTCTTCGATGGACATTTCGCCGTGATCCACCGGGGCGAATTCGATATCGGCGGGATCTGCCATGGTTCGCCGGACAATGTCGCCTTCGCCGTCGTATTCGAACCAGCTGCGATATGTGTCGTGCCGCCGAAGATAGGCGTTTATTGCGTGCGTCATGGCTACGATATCGCACTGACCGGGAACTTCGCAGGTAGCGATGATTTGTCTGGAATAGTCCAGTCCGACCGCTTCCTGGTGGTATACACCACGAAGGTGTTGGCCCTGCATAAAGCTTACCGGCACCGGACTGACCGGCGCCCGACTCGCCTTTTCCAGTGCCTCAGCAGTCGGGTGCCAAGAAATAAGAGAGCCCGGAGCCGGCGACCAATCATCAACCGTGCCGATCGTAATCTTCCCGATCTGCAAAACTTTCCTCCCGACTCTGACCGTCTACAGCTCGCCGACTCGGCGACACTGTGGCGAACTCCAAGATAGCCCCCGCGGCTGAGGCCTTCGCCGCTGAACCCGACGGGCGAGACCCGACCCATGGTGCCGCCGAGATGCGCGGCCCCGAGCCTGCCCGACCAGCACGGTATGTCCGGTCAGCAACTCACATGCAATACTGGCCGACGGGAGATGAGCCGGCCGTGCTCGGCCGTGGCCGTCCACCAAGCCGGTCTCGGCTGTGACGCCTCTCCCGGATGGCATCGACAACTCTCCAGCCGAGGCGGGGGTACAACCTCATGGCGACTACTGAACGCTCGGCGGACCAGGCACCCCGTTTCGCGATCATCGGCTACGCGGCCCGCCTCCCCGGCGCCGCCGGCGCCGAACAGTACTGGGACGTGCTTCGCTCCGGCACGGACGCGGTGTCGGAGATCACGCCGGATCGGTGGGACGCCGAGAAGTTCTTCGACCCCGACCCGGCCGCCCCCGGGAAGATCGTCACCCGCCGGGCCGGTCTGGTCGAGGATGTGGCCGGATTCGACGCACCATTCTTCGGAGTCTCGGCCCGCGAGGCGGACTGGATCGACCCCCAGCACCGGTTGCTGCTGGAGACGGCGTGGAGGGCCGTGGAGCATGCCGGAATAGCGCCCACCAGCTTGGCGAACAGCCGTACCGGTGTCTTCGTCGGCCTGGCCACTCACGATTACCTGGGCATGGCCTCCGATGAACTGCGGTACGCCGAACTCGAGGCCTATCTGGCCATCGGCACGTCCGGCGCGGCCGGCGCGGGCCGGATCAGCTACCGCCTGGGACTTCAAGGTCCCGCGGTCAGTGTGGACACGGCCTGCAGTTCGTCGCTGGTGGCGATCCACCAGGCCTGCCAGGCGCTGCGACTCGGGGAATGCGAACTCGCACTGGCGGGCGGAGCCAACGCGCTACTCACGCCGGCCACCATGATCCCCTTCTCGCAGTCGCGAATGTTGGCACCCGACGGCAAATGCAAGACATTCGACGCGGCCGCCGACGGCTACGTCCGCGGCGAGGGCTGCGGAGTGATCGTTATCAAGCGCCTCGAGGACGCCCTCCGGGACGGCGACCGGATCCGCGCGGTGATCCGCGGCAGCGCGGTCAACCAGGATGGCGCATCGGGCGGTCTGACCGTGCCCAACGGTGTCGCCCAGCAGCGGGTTATCACCGAGGCGCTGGCCTGGGCCGGGGTCGCCCCCGCCGAGGTCGATTATCTGGAGGCGCACGGGACGGGGACATCGCTTGGCGATCCCATCGAGGTCCAGGCCGCGGCGGCCGTCCTGGGGCAGGGTCGCGATGCGGGACGGCCACTGCTGATCGGCTCGGCCAAGACGAACATCGGCCACCTGGAGGCCGCGGCCGGTATCGCCGGGGTCCTCAAGGTGGTCCTGTCGCTTGAGCACCAGGAACTGCCGCCGCATCTGAACTTCAGCAATCCCTCACCGCATATCCCATGGGACCGCATTCCGGTTCGGGTCACCGCCGAGTCCGTCGGCTGGGAGCGCACCGACCGGCCGCGTATCGCGGGGGTCAGCTCGTTCGGATTCACCGGCACCAACGCCCACGTCATCCTGGAGGAGGCGCCGGAGGCGACGACCATCGGCACGACCATCGGCACGACCATCGGCACGACCATCAGCACCGAGGCCCCGGAGGCCGCGCCCGCGGGCGCCCAGGCCGATGCTCACCGCGAGCGGTTCATGGTGCTGCCTGTGTCCGCGCGCACCCCGGCTGCACTGGCGCAGACCGCGGCGAACTATCGCGACTGGCTGTCGGAGCACCCCGAGGCCTCGCTGGCCGAAGTCTGTCTGACCGCCGGTACGGCCCGCGCCCACTTCGAACAGCGGGCCGCCTGCGTGGTGGATTCGCTCGACTCCGCCCGCGAACTGCTCGACGCGCTGGCCGACGACCGGCCGGCACCCGGCCTGGTCCGCGGCGACAGCGGCGACATCCCCAAGACCGCCTGGCTGTTCCCCGGTCAGGGCAGTCAGTACGCCGGTATGGCACATGAGCTGTTCGAAACCGAGCCGGTGTTCGCCGAGACGATGACCCAGGTCGCCGACGCGGTCGCCGACGTGATCGATACGCCACTGCTCGACGTCATCTTCGCCGCGGACGATCCGGAGAATCTGCAGCAGACCCGACACGCCCAGCCGGCGATCTTCGCCGTGGAGATGGGCCTGGCCCGCCTGTGGCAGTCGTGGGGACTGCAGCCCGACGTGCTGCTCGGGCACAGCGTCGGCCAATACGCGGCGGCATGCGTCGCCGGGGTGTTCAGCCTCCAGGACGGCGCCCGGCTGCTCGCCGAGCGCGGGCGGCTCTTCGGTGATCTGCCGGCGGGTGGACGGATGGCGGCGATCTTCGCCGACCCGGACCGCGTCGAACGCTTCACCGACGAGTTCCCGAGTCTCTCGGTTGCCGCCTACAACGGCTCCAACACCGTTCTGTCCGGATCGGGAACCGACCTCGAGCAGGCTGTTGCCCGACTGACCGCCGACGGCGTCCGCTGCGACTGGCTGGAGACCAGCCACGCCTTCCACTCCGCTCTGCTCGATCCCGCCCTCGACGAGTTCGAGGCCTATGCGAACCGATTCGAGTTCGCCTCTCCGCAAAGGATTTTGGTCTGCAACCGGACCGGCGCCGCCCTCGGGCGCACAGCCAAGCTCGACGGTGCCTACTGGCGTCGCCATTCACGCCAGCCGGTCGAGTTCGCCAAGGGCGTGGCCACCCTGGCTGGACTGGGGTGCACGCTGCTGCTGGAAGTCGGTCCGCAGCCGGTGCTGACCGCCACCGCACTGCGCGCCTGGCCGGATACCGCGGCCACCCCCAAGGCCGTCCCGTCGCTGCGCCGAAACGTCGCCGACGTACGCCAGATCGCCGAGGCCGTCGCCGGAACCTACATCGCCGGACACCTGCCCGACTTCGGCGCACTGGTGCCCGCGCCGACCCGCAAACTGGACCTGCCGACCTA
>JAHBAP020000461.1 GCA_018500005.2 Mycobacterium sp.
ACCTCCGGTACCAACAACCGGTTGCGCGCCGCCAGCGCGGTGGCGCAGGCCGCAGTGCTGGCCGACCCGCCCAACCACGTGCTGCTGATCGGCACCGACGGCACCAACCTGAGCAAGATCCTCGAATACGCCTACGACGATCCGGACAGCGGCTTCCGGGCGGTGATGGAAGACGGCGTCACCGGCACGACCACCTTGGTCGGTCACACCACGATCTCCGGGCCGTCGTGGTCGACCATCCTGACCGGAGCCTTGGACAACAAGACGGGCATCATCAACAACCTGTTCAATCCGGCGCCCTACAAGAAGTGGCCGACGGTCTTCAACCTCATCGAGTACAGCAAGCCCGGCGTGAATACCGCCGTGGTCGCCGATTGGCAGTACATCAACGACATCGCCGACGCCGGCGGCTACCCCGCCGACGTCAATGAATTCGTCGCCTTCACCAATACCTGGGAAGACACCGACGACATCGTTGCGGCAAAGACGATCGATCTGATCAACGCCGCCAGTGCCGCCGAATCGAACCTCATTTTCTCGTATCAGGTGGCGGTGGACGAGGCCGGGCATGCCCACGGCGGCGGGTCCCAGCAGTACGCCGACGCGGTGATCAACACCAGCGAGAACATCAAGGCGATCATGGATGCGGTGGACGCCTGGGAGACGGCCAACCCCGGCGAGAAGTGGACGGTCATCGTCACCACCGACCACGGCCACCAGCAGTCGAAGGGCTTTGGGCACGGCTTCCAGTCACCCAACGAGACTTCGTCTTTCGTGATGTTCGACCTCGAGGGCGACGACGCCAACGATGGCAAGCAGAACCTGGGCTACACCAACGCCGACATCACTCCCACGATCCTCAATCTGTTCGGCGTCCCGCAGCGCTCGGACTTCGACGGCGTGCCACTGCAGACCAAGGCCAGCGGCATCGTGGTCCCGGATAACCTGAAGCAGGCTCTCAGCGACGCCCTCTCGATGTACGGCTATCCCAATATCGGCACCGATATCGCGCTCGGAGCCCGCACGGTGTTCGCTTCCGTGCCCTACTTCATCGACGGGTTCATCAACAACGTCACCTCGCAACTGCAGGCGATCGTCGACAAGGACATCTTCCTGATCAGCGGCATCGCCCAGGCCACCGAATGGGTCGTCCAATTCAACGGCGACCTGATGGTGGGCGTCACCCAGGCCGTGGCACGAGTGGTCGCCCACCTGACCGGTTCCGGGACCATCTCCCCGACCGATCCGCCACTGCCGGCACCGCCGGCAGGGTCGGCGACGGTGCTCGGAGACGTCGTACTCACCTCCGCGTCAACCCCGCTGGCCAACGCCCTTGCGACGCCGGTGAACCTGCTCATCAACGCGGGCGCCGAGTTCGGCGACGCGTCGCTGTCGGGATTCAGCGCCGTGACCGTTCCGGGCTGGACCCTGACCGGAACCCCGACCGTCATCGGTTACGGCACGCCACGCAACTTCTGGCCGATGGGCCTGAGTAACCCAACGCCCAACCTGCCGAAGTTCTTCAGCTTCCCGCAGGCGTCCACCAATCCGGATGGCGGCAGCCAGTTCTTCGGCGGCGGAAACGTCGCCACCGCCACCCTGACCCAGACCGTCGACCTCAGCGCTGCCGGAGCGGCGATCGACCTCGGCGGGGTCAACTACACCCTGGGAGGTGAATTCGGCGGCTTCCTGATCGACCCGTCGGCGGCCTCGCTGAAGGTCACCTTCCTGGACCAGAACAAAACCTATCTGAGCACCGCCAGCACCAAGCCGGTCGGCATGCTCAGCCGCCTGTTCATGACGGGTTTCAAGGAGCGCGAAGTCACCGGTGAGATCCCGGATGGCGCCCGCTACGCCGAGGTCGAGTTGATGCTGGACGACAACAACTGGCGTCTGCTCGGCTTCCGCGCCCGCTACAACAACGCCTACGCCGACAACCTGTCGTTCAGCATCGACGCCCCGATGACGGCACCGGGAGATCCGACACCTCCGGTCTCGACCGTCGGCGACCTCGATCACGTGTTCATGGTCTACATGGAGAACAAGGGCTACGACTCCATCGTCGGCAGCGCCAACGCACCGTTCCTCAACAGCCTGATCAACAACTACGGGTTCTTCGACAACTACTACGGCCTGACCCACCCGAGCCTGCCGAACTACTACCCGATCCTCGGCGGATCTGACTTCGGCAAGACCTACAACTGCAAGGACGCCTGCATCGACGCCGAGGACACCCTGATGGAGAACCTCGACAACGCCGGACTGGAATGGCGCGCCTACGCCCAGGGCTTCGAGACCGGCATGAACCCGTTGGAGAGCAGTGGCGAGTACGCCGTCGACGAAACGGCCTTCCCCGCCTACACCTACTTCGCCAACAATCCCGACCCCAACTACGTGACGGACCACATCGTTCCGCTGGAGCAGATGGCGATCGACCTGCAGTCGGTGGACACCACACCGGACTACGTCTGGTTCGCCGCCGATGAGAACTCCAACGGCGAAGGCCCGGTCGACTTCCCCTGGGGCATGCTGAAGTTCGCGATCAGCCAGATCACCCCCGGGCACCAGTACAACGTGCCGGCACTCGACGAGTACCTGTCCCAGACGGTTCCGGTCATCCTCAACTCGAACGCCTGGAACTCCGATGAGACGTCGGTTCTGGTGGTGACCTTCGACGAGGACAACAACAACACCTCGCTGGGCTTCGGCAACGAGGGCAACCACATCGTCACCGTGGTGATCCCGAACCAGGCGGCGATCGACGCCGGTATGCGCGCGGGCCACTACGTGGCGACCGACCACTACAACCACTACAGCCTGCTGCGGATGATCGAAGAGTCCCTCGACCTGCCGACACTGACCAAGAACGACGCCTACGCCGCTCCGATGAACGAGGCGTGGGGCAGCACCATGCCTAGCGTCTAACAGCGATACCGGGAGCACATGGCCACCTATGCGGTGACCGGGTCCGCATCCGGGATGGGCAACGCGGTCGTCGAACGGTTGCGCGGGCGAGGTGACACCGTCATCCGCGTCGACGTCAAAGACGCCGACGTGGTCGCCGACCTGTCGACGGCGGCAGGTCGGCGGTTGGCGGCCGAAGCCGTGCTGCAGATCTGCGGCGGGCGCCTGGACGGCGCGGTCCTCGCGGCGGGCCTGGGGCCCACCAAAGGGGCTGAGCGGTTGATCACCGAGGTCAACTACTTCGGCGTGGTCGATCTGCTGCAGGCCTGGCGGGTCGCCCTGGCCGCCGCCGACCGCGCGAAAGTGGCGAAAGTGGTTGTCTTCCCTAGCAATTCGACCACCCCCGTCCCCGGGGTTCCCCGACGCGCCGTGCAGGCACTGCTGGCCGGTGACGCCGCAAAGGCGCAGCGCACCTACCGCCAGCTGGGGACCGCCGGCCCGCCGACGGCGTATGCGGCCTCCAAGATCGCGGTCAGTCGGTGGGTGCGCCGGCACGCGGTGACACCCGAGTGGGCCGGAGTGGGGATTCGACTCAACGCACTCGCGCCGGGTGCGATCATGACCCCGATGTTGGAACGCCAACTGGCCACCCCGGCCGAGGCCAAGAACATCCGTCGGTTCCCCGTGCCCATCGGCGGTTTCGGCGATGCCGGGCAACTCGCCGACTGGGTGGTGTTCATGTTGTCGGATTCGGCCGATTTTCTCTGCGGCAGCGTGGTTTTCGTCGACGGCGGCTCGGACGCCTACTACCGAGCCGACGATTGGCCCCGCGCGGTACCCGCCCGCCGGATACCGTCATACCTGCTGCGGACCCGCGAATTCGTCAAAAGGAGTCGATCATGAACCTTCGCTTGCTGGCCACCCTCGCGATCGTCGCTACACCTCTGGTGGCGTGCTCGGGCACCAAGGACGAGCCCAAAGCCGGACCGAAGACCGAGACGATCCAAATCTCCTACGACGACCTGCTGAACCAGAAGCAGATCAGCCGCAGCACCACCCTGGCGGTCGGTGACTTCCTCCAGGTGAGCCTCGGCTCGAATCCGTCCACTGGATTCCAGTGGGCAGAGAAGTTGCTCATCTCCGACCCGAAGGTGGTCGCCCAGACCGGCCACGAGGTCATCGCGCCGAAACAGGGGCAGCCCGGAGCGGCCGGCAGCGAGGTATGGATGTTGCAGGCTACGGCGCCCGGCAACAGCACGGTGTCCAACACCTACGGCCGCCCCTGGCCGGGCGGCGAGAAGGACTCCTGGGTGTTCTCGGTCAACGTCACCGTCGAATGACAGGCCGCGAGTCACTCCAGTAACTCCAGCCACTCGGTGAGTACCCTGGTCGGGTGCGCATCTCCAAGGGCGGCAGGGTCGCGATGGCAGCTGCCTGCCTGGTGACCGCCGTGTTGGCCGGGTGCAGCAGCACCATCGACGGTGCGGCGACCTGTCCTGGCTGCGGCAACGGTTCCGAGCCGGACTTCTCCACCCCGCGTCCGACCACCACCTCACCGCCGACCACGGAGTCCAGCGCACCGGAGACGACCAACCCCGAACGACCCGCGGGCGGGCAGACCCTGGAGCCCAACGCCAACGGCTACGTCTACATCGAGACCCGTTCGGGCAAGACCCGCTGCCAGATCTCTGCCGACAACGTGGGCTGCGAATCGGAGTTCACCGAATCGCCGATCGTCGACGGCACTCACGCCAACGGCGTCGAAGTGTCCGCCAGTGGCGCCAACCGCTGGGTGCTGGGCAACCTCGGGGCGATGCCGACCACCACCATCGGCTACGACACCTACCACGCGGTGGGATGGACGATCACCGCCGACGGCAGCGGCACCACGTTCACCAACGACGGCAGCGGGCACGGCATGTTCGTCAGCACCGAACGGGTCGACTTCTTCTGACAGACTGATCGGCGTGGATTTCCGTGTCTTCGCCGAACCCCAGCAGGGCGCCACCTACGAGCAGCAACTGGCGGTGGCACAGGCAGCCGAATCCCTCGGCTACTCGGCGTATTTCAGATCCGACCACTACCTGGCGATGAAGGTGGCTGGCCTACCCGGGCCGACCGACTCGTGGGTGACGCTGGCCGGGATCGCACGGGAGACCTCCACCATCAGGCTGGGAACGCTCGTGACCTCGGCGACCTTCCGCTACCCGGGCCCGTTGGCGATCTCGGTCGCCCAGGTCGACGAGATGAGCGGCGGCCGGGTCGAATTGGGCATCGGCGCAGGCTGGTTCGAGGCCGAACATCTTGCCTACGCGATCCCGTTCCCCGACCTGGGCGAGCGGTTTGAACGCCTGGAAGAACAACTCGAGGTCGTCACCGGCATGTGGAAAACACCGGTCGGGCAGACCTTCGACTACTCCGGCAGTCACTACAGTGTCGTCGACTCCCCCGCGCTGCCCAAGCCCATACAGCGGCCGCATCCCCCGATCATCATCGGCGGCGGTGGGCCCAAGCGCACCCCGGCCCTGGCTGCGCGATTCGCATCCGAATTCAATCTCGCCTTCCCGACGCTGGATTTCACCCGTCTGCAGTTCGGCCGGGTCCGGCAGGCCCCGGAGGCCGCCGGCCGCGACCCCGACGACATCCCCTACTCGGCGGCGTTCGTGGTGTGCGCCGGCCGCGACGAATCGGAGATCGCCCGCCGGGCCGCGACGATCGGCCGCGAGGTCGACGAGTTGCGGGAGAACTCGCCCCTGGCAGGCACCCCCGACGAGATCGTCGGCCGGTTGGCGGAGTTCGTCGATGCCGGAGTTCAACGGGTCTATCTGCAGTTGGTCAATCTCTCAGACCCCGAGAGCATTCGAGACCATCTGGACCTGTTCGCCAACGAGGTCGTGCCGCGCTTCGCGACGGCCGGCCGCTAAGTCACTAGGATCGGTCCACGTGGCGCGTAACGGACACCCCGACGACTACCCCGAAAACAACCCGACGCAGTACGCCGATTACGGCGGAACCGGCGCTGAGGCCTATAGCGAGTACGGCCCGCCGACTGGATACACCTCGCCCACCGCCCCGGTAACGGGCACCGGTCACTACCCGGAGACACCGCTTCCACCAACACCCTGGCATCAACGTCCGGCCGTCCTGATCGGCTTCGGCGTGCTGACGGCCGTCGTGCTGACCCTTCTGGTGTTCGCGGTGGTGAAGTTCACCAATGCCGGCACCAAGGAAAGCCCTGCGGTCACCTCGAGCAGTGTGGCCACCACCTCGTCCGCGTCGACGACCGCGACGGCCGAGCCTGGTCCCAGCACGGCCACCGAAAC
>JAHBAP020000517.1 GCA_018500005.2 Mycobacterium sp.
TCTGCCGGGTGCGTGGTTCCAGTCGCTCCGGGTGGGCCAGCTTCTGCACATCGTCGTAGGTGCCGCGCCACATCCGCGGCAGCACGTGGCCGTACATCGCCCAGGCCGGATAGTCCGGATCGCGCCACAGCACCTCATGGCCGAGGTCTCGCAACAGGCTCTCCACCCCGTCCAGTGCCCGTTGCTGGGCGCCGCCGACACGGGCCACCATGGTCGGTGGAAGCTTGGTGCTCAACGCGATTCGCAGCCGGCCGGGTTTGCGCGCGGCGGCCTTGACGAAACCGCCGCGGGGCGCCTTGCCGGTGTGGGTGGCGTCGAGGAACAGTGCGGCGTCCTCCACCGTGCGGGCAAGCGGGCCGTTGGTGCTCAGTCCCAACCAGGCGTCCCCGTGTGGATCCATCGGCACCCGGTCACGCTGCGGCTTGAGTCCGAACAACCCGCACCAGGTGGCGGGGATGCGGATGGATCCCGCGCCATCGGAGCCCAGCGCAATGGGGGCCAGTCCGGCGGCCACCGCGGCGGCGCTGCCACCGCTGCTGCCGCCCGGGGTGTAGGCCAGGTCCCACGGGTTGTGGGTGGCGCCGAACGCCACCGTCTCGGTGAACGGCCAGAGCATCATCTCCGGCACCGCCGTCTTGCCGAGGATCACCGCCCCGGCCTCCCGCAGTCGGCGCACCACCTCGGCATCCGCGGTGGCCGGCAAGTCGTAGGCGTTGCTGCCGAAGCAGGTGAACTCACCGGCGACGTCGACGTCGTCCTTGATGGCGATGGGCACACCCAGCAGTGGCAGCCGTTCACCGGCCTCGAGGCGCTCCTGGGCGGCGGCGGCTTCCCTGCGGGCCTTGCCGGCCATCACCACCCGATAGCTGCGCAACTCGGGGTCCACCCGGTTGATGCGCTCGAGGTAGCGCTCGAGCAATGCGGGTGCGGTGATGGCTCCGTCGGCGAGCATGCGGGCCTGCTCGGCGGCGCCGGCGAAGGCGAGATCGGTGGCGTCCACTGAAGGCAGCGTAGCCGTTGGCGACGCCAGCGAGCCGCTACGGTGGTGCGATGTCCTGCATCTTCTGCGACATCGTCGGCGGCAGCGCACCGGCTGTGCGGGTATACGAGGACGATGACTACCTGGGCTTCCTCGATATCAGGCCGTTCACCCGGGGCCACACGCTGGTGATTCCCAAGCAGCACTTCGTCGACCTCACCGACACCCCCGCCCCCACGTTGGCCGGCATGCTGACCGTGGGCCAACGCATCGCGGTGGCCACCCGGTCCTCTGGGCTGGCGGCGACCGGCAACAACATTGCGATCAATGACGGGAAGTCGGCGTTCCAGTCGGTGTTCCACATTCACCTGCACGTGATCCCGCGCCGCGACGGCGACAAGGTGTCGTTCGTCAAGGGGGTCCTACTGCGCCGCGACCCGGACCGCGAAGCGACCGGACGACTCCTGCGCGACGCGTTGGCGGCCCAGCCATGAGCCTCGCCGAGAAGGCACTCATGACGTTCGTGCGGGTGCACGACGCGGTGTATCAGGGCTCCAAAGGCTGGCTGGGACACCGGATCCCGGGAGCGCCGAACAGCCTGCTGCTGCACACCGTCGGGGCCAAAACCGGCCTACCGCGAACCCATTCGCTGTCCTATGCGCGCGACGGCGCCGACTATCTGGTGGTGGCATCCAAGGGCGGCGACCCGCGCTCCCCCGCCTGGTACCACAACCTCAAGGCCAATCCGCGGGTGCAGATCAATGTCGGGCGGCGTCGTCTGGCGGTAACCGCCTCCCCGGTTCTGCCAGATGACCCCGACTATGCCCGGTTGTGGCGAATCGTCAACGCCAACAACGCCGATCGCTACAACGGATATCAGGCGAAGACCAGTCGGCCCATCCCGGTGATCCGGCTGACGCCTTAATCACAAGGGTCACTCCCCCCCTGGGCGTACTCCACGATGTCCCCCTGGGAGTGCTAGACGATTTTGCCTACCTCTGCGCGACTAAGGGCACCCTGTGTCGCTCGAAGGTGGGCAGAAGTATTAGTGGTCCCCAACTCACCGCAACCCCGACTCACCGCAACCCTGCCCGCACGGCAGCGTCCGCGAAGACGTCGTCCAGCATGGCCGGCGTGAGACGGCCGGTGAACATGTTCTGCTGACTGGGGTGGAAGCAGCCCAGCAACTGAATTCCGCCGGACAACTGGGCGACAACTCCGTGCCCGAATTTCGGCACAGCCGAGCGCTTTTCGCCGAGCAATCGCACCGCAGCCAGCCAGGCGAACCCGCCCAGCGCCACGATCACCCGCACGTGCGGCGAGACCAGCCGCCACTCAGCCTCCAGCCAGGGCGCGCACGTCGCACGCTCCACCGGCGTCGGGGCGTTGCCCGGCGGTGCGCACCGTACCGCCGCGACGACCCGTATGTCGTGGGCATCCAGCCCGTCTGCGGCATCGACGCTGACCGGGGAGTTCACCAGTCCGGCCCGGTGCAGGGCGGCGAACAGCTGATCTCCGGAACGATCACCGGTGAACACCCGCCCGGTCCGGTTACCGCCGTGGGCGGCCGGCGCCAGTCCGAGGATCAGGATCCTGGGCCGCGTAGACCCCCACCCGGTGATCGGGCGTCCCCAGTACGGCTCCGTCGCGAACGCGCGCCGCTTGACCGCGGCCACCTCCTCACGCCAGGCCACCAACCGCGGGCAGGCGCGGCACACACTGACGTGTGCGTCGAGGCTGTCGATGCCGGTGGCACCGCCGGCAAGCCGAAGGACCTCGGCTGCGTTGTGAGCCACCGTCGTCGCCGGGGTCGCCGGGTCACCGGGCCACCCTGTCCCGGGCGGCACCGGCGAGGGGAACTCCGTGCGGGTTCGCGGGTGTGGGAAAGCGGTCACGAATCTATGCTGCCTGCGGTGAGCACCTCACGCGGGCCGGTACTGCTGATCTTGTCCTCAGCATTCCTGGCCGCGGCAGCCAACGGCATCTCTATGGTGGCGTTCCCGTGGCTGGTGCTGCAGCGCACCGGCAACGCCACCGACGCCTCGGTGGTGGCGGCGGCGGCCACCCTGCCATTGCTGGTCGCGACCCTGGTGGCCGGTACCGCGGTGGACTTCCTGGGCCGGCGCCGGGTGGCGATGCTCTCCGACGCGATGTCGGCGGCCTCGGTGGCAGCCATCCCGATCCTGGTGGCCACCCAGGGCATCGAGTCGCTGAACACCGTGGTGCTGGCGGGCCTGGCCGCGGCCGGGTCGTTCTTCGACCCCGGCGGCATGACAGCGCGGCAGTCGATGCTGCCCGAGGGGGCGACCCGGGCCGGCTGGACGCTGGACCACACCAACAGCATCTACGAGGCGGTGTTCAACCTCGCCTACATCACCGGGCCGGGTATTGGTGGCCTGCTGATCGCAACGATCGGCGGGGTCAGCACCATGTGGGTGACCGCCGCCGCATTCGGCGCCTCCATCCTGACGATGGCAGTGCTGCGGCTGCCCGGCGCCGGACGTCCGGAGCGGACCCGGCGGCCCGAGGGGGTGGTATCCGGGGTGCTCGAGGGCTTGAAGTTCGTTTGGCACAACCGGGTTCTGCGAACCCTGGGCCTCATCGACCTGTCGGTCACCGCGCTGTACCTGCCGATGGAAAGCGTCCTGTTCCCGAAGTACTTCACCGACCGCAACGAACCCGCGCAGCTGGGCTGGGTTCTGATGGCGCTGTCCATCGGCGGACTGGTCGGCGCGCTGAGCTGGACAGTGCTCTCGAAATTCGCCCGGCGGCGCACCACCGTGCTGACCGCGGTGCTGACATTCGGAGCGGCCAGCCTGATCATCTCGGTGCTGCCGCCGCTGCCGGTGATCCTGATCCTGGTTGCCCTCGTCGGCCTGGTCTACGGGCCGATCGGCCCGATCTACAACTCGGTGATGCAGGCCCGAACCCCGGAGAACATGCGCGGGCGGGTGGTCGGGGTGATGACCTCGATGACGTATGCCGCCGGTCCGGTGGGCTTCATGCTGGCCGGTCCACTGATCGACGCGTTCGGCCTGCGTGCCACTTTCCTGGTGCTGGCGGTGCCGATCCTGCTCATCGGACTGGCCGCGCCGTGGATCCCGGCTCTGCGGGAACTCGATGAGGCGCCGGCGGCCTCCTAAACTGATGCCCATGGCGGATCTGGCCGGCTTGGCCGCGGAACTCGACGACGGCGTGCTGATCACCGATCCGGACATCCTGGCTTCCTACCGGCACGACCGTGCGTTGGATCCCGCCGCCGGTACCCCGCTGGCGGTGGTGCGGCCGACGAAAACCGAAGAGGTGCAGGCTGTTCTGCGCTGGGCCGGCACCCACAAGGTCCCGGTGGTGCCGCGCGGCGCCGGTAGCGGTCTATCAGGCGGTGCGACCGCGGTCGACGGCGGGATCGTGCTCTCCACGGAAAAGATGCGCGAGATCACCGTCGACCCGATCACCCGCACCGCCGTGGTCCAACCCGGCCTGCTCAACGCCGAGGTCAAGAAAGCCGTCGCCGAATACGGGCTGTGGTATCCGCCGGACCCGTCGTCGTTCGAGATCTGCAGTATCGGTGGGAACGTCGCCACCAACGCAGGCGGCTTGTGCTGCGTGAAGTACGGCGTCACAACCGATTACGTGCTCGGTCTGCAGGTCGTCCTGGCCGACGGCACGGCGGTGCGCCTGGGTGGACCGCGCCTGAAGGACGTCGCCGGGCTCTCGCTGGTCAAGTTGTTTGTCGGCAGCGAGGGCACCCTGGGCGTGGTCACCGAGGTGACCCTGCGCCTGCTGCCCCCTCAGCACACCTCTGCCACCGTGGTGGCGACCTTCGATTCGGTGGAGGCCGCGGCGGGTTCGGTGGTCGAGATCACCGGGAAGATCCGGCCGTCGATGCTGGAGTTCATGGACGCGGTGTCCATCAACGCAGTCGAGGACAAGCTGCGGATGGGGCTGGACCGCAACGCCGCCGCCATGATGGTGGCCGCCTCCGACGACCGGGGCGCCGCCGGAGCGGAGGACGCCGATTTCATGGCCCGGGTGTTCACCGAAGCCGGCGCAACGGAATGCTTTTCGACATCCGACCCGGTCGAGGGCGAGGCGTTCGTCGCCGCGCGCCGGTACGCCATCCCGGCAGTGGAGGCCAAGGGCTCGCTACTACTGGAGGACGTCGGGGTGCCGCTGCCCAGGCTTGCCGACCTGGTCGCCGGGGTGGCCAAGATCGCGGCCGAAGCCGACCTGACGATCTCGGTGATCGCGCACGCCGGCGACGGGAACACCCACCCGCTGATCGTCTACAACCCCGACGACGCCGAGATGACGGCGCGGGCGGAGAAGGCGTTCGGCGACATCATGGACCTGGCCATCAGCCTGGGCGGCACCATCACCGGGGAGCACGGGGTGGGCCGCCTCAAGAAGCCGTGGCTTGCCGGGCAACTCGGCCCCGAGGCGATGGAACTCAATCGGCGGATCAAGGACGCGTTGGACCCGGACGGGATCCTGAACCCGGGTGCGGTGGTGTAGTCCGGGTGCCGCAGGACCGGCTGACACTGCACATCGAGCCGTGGTCATGGAGCCTGGAGCAGGTCGACGAGGGACTACTGCTCACCGTGTTGTGCGGAACAGTAGGGATCTACGAGAAGGCGGTGCTGCTCGAACCCGACGAAGTGGCGGCCTGGGAACAGTGCGGTCCGGCGGGACTGGAGCCGCTGGCCGAGGCGATTCGCTACGACAGCACCGACCCCCGCTTCACCGCACGGTCACGGCCGGATCTGATCGCGGGAGCCGATGATGAACGATCCGGTTGAACCGCTGCTTGACAGAGTGGAGCGCTCGTCGAACCGGCTACGGATCGCGATGGGGATCAGCGCGGTGCTGTGCCTGCTGGTCGCCGCCGGGATCGCCACCGATCGTTCGCTTTTCACCGATGGCTGGGGATGGCGGGTCGGCGGGTTTCTCGGAATCACGTTCTTCGGCGCCATGGCGGCTCTCCTCGGCTACGGCGCATTCTGGCGACAACGCCGGCACATCGCCCGGCTGCGCCGGCTTTTGCGCGAAGATCCGCGGCAGATCGGATCGGTACGGCTGATGGTCGCCCGGGCGGCGCCCTTCGCCTCGTGGTCGCCCGACGACGGTCGCGCCGATACCGGGCTGCACGTCATCGTCGAGGACAACGGGGGGCACAACTGGGTCCTTCCGGTCTCCCGAGCGGAGTCCGCGGCCGTCGTCGACGGTATCCGGCGCCGGGTCGGCTAGGAACGCACCCGGGTGAATCGGTGCAGAACCCACGCCACCGGGATGCTCAACGCCATCGTCACGACGAACAGCACCGCCGTGTTGCCGGTGTAGACCATCCAGTGCAGCACCTCGGTCATGGCGACCTCCATCAGCACCAGGTGCACCAGGAAGATCTCGTAGGAGATCTCGCCCAGCCAGACCATCGGCCGACTCGCCAACAGCCTTGAGTACCAACCGGAATCCCCGAGCGCCAGCGGAGCGATCAGCAGGGTGGCGATCACCGCGTAGAACACCA
This sequence comes from Mycobacterium sp., assembly GCA_018500005.2. Taxonomy (GTDB): domain Bacteria; phylum Actinomycetota; class Actinomycetes; order Mycobacteriales; family Mycobacteriaceae; genus Mycobacterium. Next base: position 6,504 of record JAHBAP020000517.1, read on the forward strand.
TCTTGACCACCGCCTGGGCCAGACCGTTCGGTGAGGTCTGCGGTTCACCGGCGATCGGTGTGCACACGATCAGATAGCAGATCAGCGCCAAGGGAACCGCGACGAACCCGTAGACCCGCACCCCCATGGCGGCCAGCACGGTGAGCATCATGCCGCCGAGAAACCAGGGCAGATACGCCGGCAGCCACAACTTCGCCCCGTCCCA
>JAHBAP020000197.1 GCA_018500005.2 Mycobacterium sp.
GGGGGGCGGGAGCCCGCGCGCCGCCCGGGGCCCGGTCGCCGCGGGGGCGGGTGGGGGGTTTGCCCGTGGGGCTGCCGGTGCCCTTGGCGATCAGATCGGCGACCGCCACACCCTCGCTGTGGGTGCCGGTCGGTTCGCTGGGTACGTGGGCGCGTTCCCAGGGCGCGCGGCCCGAACCGCCCTGCTGAATGCGGACCGTCCGGTCATCGTCCCCGGGTGCGCCGCTCTGGTCAGGAGTGGCGTTATCGCCGTCACTCATGTTCCAGACAGCCTCCGGCTTGGGGTGAATGTTGCAGGTGCGACAGTGCGCCTGCAACTGCGGTGCCGGTTGTCGTGGCACCTGTCGGACCGGGGTCCATAGCAGGGTTTGATCGTACTTATCGAACCTGAGAGCCTGCCAGTACTTGGTTTATTGCTATCCAGTCTCGATTCAGCCGCCGGAGTTCATCACATCGGCGCCGACCGGGACCGTGCAGTCGTCGGGATCATCCAGCCAGCCCTCCGGCAGGCTCACCGATGCGGCCGATCCCTGTCGGCCGCGGGGGCCCTGCGCGGCGTCGGGGAACGCTATATCCGGGTCGAGTTGGGCGAGCAGGCTGTCGAGTTCGCTGAGAGTGCGTACCAGGGCTAGTGCGCGGCGCAGGTCAGAGCCCGCGGGGAAGCCGTGCAGGTACCAGGCGACGTGTTTGCGGATATCGCGCATGCCCTTGTCCTCACCGAAGTGGGCGGCCAGCAGCGCGCCGTGGCGGCGGATGATGTCGGCCACCTCCCCGAGAGTCGGCGGGGTCGGTGCCGGGGCGCCGGTGAAAGCGGCCGACAGTTCGGCGAACAGCCAGGGCCGGCCGAGGCAGCCGCGGCCGATGACGACACCATCGCAGCCGGTCGAGGCCATCATGGCCAGCGCGTCGGGTGCCTCGAAGATGTCGCCGTTGCCCAGTACCGGGATGGCTTTCACGGCCGCTTTGAGTTCGCCGATGCGATCCCAGTCCGCCGAACCGGAGTAACGCTGGGCCGCGGTGCGGGCATGCAGGGCCACCGCCGCCGCGCCCTCCTGCTCGGCGATCCGGCCGGCGTCGAGGAAGGTGGGGTGCGCGTCGTCGATGCCGACCCGGAATTTGACCGTCACCGGGATGTCGTTACCCTCGGCGGCCCGGACCGCCGCTGCGACGATCTGGCCGAAGGGCGGGCGCTTGTAGGGCAGGGCCGCGCCGCCCCCGCGCCGGGTGACCTTGGGCACCGGGCAGCCGAAGTTGATGTCGATATGGTCGGCGAGGTTCTCCTCGACGATCATCTTCGCGGCCTGATAGGTGGTGGCCGGGTCGACGGTGTAGAGCTGCAGCGACCGCGGTGACTCGTCGGGCCCGAACGTCGTCATGTGCAGGGTGACCGGGTGCCGCTCGACGAGGGCGCGGGCGGTGACCATCTCGCACACGTACAGCCCGCTGACCGTCTTCGTTCTCGCCTGCTCCAGTTCGCGGCACAGGGTGCGGAATGCGACGTTGGTCACCCCGGCCATGGGTGCCAAGACAACCGGGCTGCGGAGGGTCAGTGACCCTATCCGCAGCCCGGTTGACGGTGTCTGTGCTGCCGGGCCTATGTGGAGGCCCCGGCCAGCGCCGCCTTCGCGGCGCGCTTCTCGGCGAGCTTGGCATCACGCTCGAGCTTGCGCTCCTTGGCTTCTTCGAACTTCACGCAGGTCTCCTCGAGCTCCTCGATGAGTTTGCCGAGTTCGTCGCGCAGTCGGGCGCCCTCGCCGGTGAAGTCGTCGCGCTCGAAGATCCGCCACTTCTTCAGCACCGGCATCACCACGTCCTCGAGGTGGATCCGCGGGTCGTAGACCCCGCCGGTGGCGATGATGACGGCCTTGCGGCGGAACTCCGGCACGGTGTAGCCGGGCATCTTGAAGTTCTTCAGGATGCGGTAGACCGACTGGATCGCCATGTTGGGGGCGATGTCCAGGCCAGCGGCGCTGACGTCGCGGTAGAAGATCATGTGCAGGTTCTCGTCGTTGGAGATCCGCGCCAGCAGCTGCTCGGCGACCGGCTCGTTGCAGGCCTTGCCGGTGTTGCGGTGCGAGACCCGGGTGGCCAGCTCCTGGAAGCTGACGTACATCACCGAGTCGAACAGGTTGTCGGCGAACAGGTCGCCCTGCTGGTTCTGGCCGGGGGAGAAGCCGCGGGTCATCTGCTCCACCCGCAGTTCCTCGAGCTCGACCGGGTCGGCGTTGCGGGTGACCACCAGGTAATCGCGGATGGAGATGCCGTGGCGGTTCTCCTCGGCGGTCCACCGGTTGACCCAGTAGCCCCACGGGCCTTCCATCGAGAAGTTCATCGCGATCTCCCGGTGATAGGCCGGCAGATTGTCCTCGGTCAGCAGGTTCTGGATCAGCGCGGTGCGAGCCACCTCGGAGAGCTGGGCCTGGTCGGGGTGCCAGTCCTGGCCGCCGAGGGCGTAGTAGTTCTTGCCCTCCTGCCACGGAATGTAGTCGTGGGGATTCCACTCTTTGAACATCGACATGTGCCGGTTGATCAGCTTCTCGGCGACGGGCTCAAGCTCGCGCAGCAGGTCGACGTTGGTCAACTCTTTGGACATCGGTCCTCCGGTTATCTGTACCTCGTGGTTGCACCAATATATCTGTGTCTGACGGTGACATTCAAGTTCCGAGAGGTCGCGGTGTGTCGATCGGCGCTGCAGGGGTAACGGGACGGCGGTATATTCGCGATAACCGGGGGTAGTGGTGTTTTCCAGTGCGGAGGTTGTGGTGAAGAAGATCCTGGCTAGTGCTGTAGGTGGCATGGCGGTGGCTGTGGCGGTCTTCGGGGCCGGACCTGCGAACGCAGATAATGAGTACGTCGGGCAGACGTATGGGAAAGCGGCCGAGAGCATCAGTGGTTGGGGTGGGAAGGCGGTAGTTGCCAGCAGAGTTGGCGACTATCTCCCGACTGAGGAATGCATCGTCACCCGTTCGCGAATGGCGAAATTCCTCGACGGGAGCGGTAACAGCAGTTCCACGGTGCATCTCTACCTCAACTGCAATGACACCAAAACAGCCGGTCACCCGGGCTACTCTGCTGCGACTCCGACGGGCCAGAAGGCCCAAACCCGTCGGCAGCAGAGCGCGATGATCAGCGAAGACTACGCTCAGGCGACGGCCGACGGGAAGACTCCGATCTGCGCACGGGACGACCAATACATCACCTGGTGCACGACGGTCTGCACGGAGTCGGGATCGTGCTCAGAGGAGTTGACCGAGGCTCTCGGCCTGTAAGGGCTTGCCGCCTGAAGTGTGGGTCAACGGTAAAACGGTCGGGAGTCGGCAGGCGGCTGAACTCGGTGCAGAATCACTCACCTGGAAGCTTTTTGGCGACTGGCGTGGCCTGCTGCAAGGCCCTTGGGCCGGCTCGATGCAGAACATGCACCCGCAACTGGGCGCGGCCGTCAAGGACCACTCGATCTTCTTCACCGAGCGCATCCCCCGACTGTTCCGTTCGCTCTACCCGATCGGCGGGGTGGTGTTCGACGGCGACCGCGCACCGACCACCGGTGCCGAGGTGCGCGACTACCACGTCACGATCAAAGGCGTGGACGAGAAGGGTCGCCGCTACAGCGCGCTGAACCCGGAAGTCTTCTACTGGGCGCACGCGACGTTCTTCATGGGCACCATCCTGACCGCGGAACACTTCGGCGACGGCCTGACCGATGCCGCCAAACGCCAACTGTTCGAAGAGCACATCACCTGGTACCGGATGTATGGCATGAGCATGCGGCCGGTCCCGAAAACATGGGAGGACTTCCAGGAGTACTGGGATCGGATGTGCCGCGAAGTGCTTGAGAGCACCTGGGCGGCCCGTGAAGTGTTAAACCTGTCGACGATGCCGAAACCGCCTACTGCGCAATGGATTCCGGAACCCGCGTGGTCGGCATTCCTGGCGGCGGCCGAACCGTTCGTGCTGTGGGTCACCGTCGGTCTCTATGACGAACCTGTGCGCGAACTCATGGGCTACTCGTGGTCCTCCTTGGACGAGAAGTTGCACTGGGCTTTCGGGCGCGGAGTCAACCTGGCCTTCAAATTCTTGCCGCGTCGCCGACGAATGCATCCACGCGCCCGGGCGGGCTGGGACCGTGCCGAGGGGCGCATCCCTGCTGACGCGCCGTTGCCGCAGACACCGGCCCGGAATCTGCCGCCCGAATCCGAGCGCGGGAAAGGCATCCACTACTGCCCCGTGGAGCAGAAATCCAAGCTGAGTGCCCCCACTAGGACTCGAACCTAGGACCTGCGGATTAAAAGTCCGTAGCTCTACCAACTGAGCTATAGGGGCGCGGGAAACAAGGATACTGCCCGCCTTCCACCCGCCCGTTTGGGGATTGGGGTAGGCATCGCCTAAGCTCATGTCCGCTCCATGTGACACGTAGTGAAGTACCCCGGAGAGATTCGGCCTGGCCCCCTTCGTCTAGCGGCCTAGGACGCCGCCCTTTCAAGGCGGTAGCGCGGGTTCGAATCCCGTAGGGGGTACCACTTCGCGGAAACGTAGAGTGGCACAAGCAAGGCCCTGTGGCGCAGTCGGTTAGCGCGCCGCCCTGTCACGGCGGAGGTCGCGGGTTCGAGTCCCGTCAGGGTCGCCAATTTGGCGAGGCACCATTCACTGGCGCCTTCCGGCCAGGTAGCTCAGTTGGTACGAGCGTCCGCCTGAAAAGCGGAAGGTCGCCGGTGCGATCCCGGCCCGGGCCACAGTTTCTGGCCGGAATCAGGCCCGGGTCCGGGCGGCCTTTACCGGCTCACCGCCGATGATCAGTCGCTGGACCTCGCTGGTCCCCTCGTACAGTCGCAGCAGGCGCACATCGCGGTAGATCCGCTCCACTGGGACACCCCGCATGTAACCGGTGCCGCCATGGATCTGCACGGCCAGATCGGCCACCCGTCCGGCCATCTCGGTGCAGAACAGTTTGGCCACCGACGGGGCTATCCGGCGGTCCTCGCCGCTCAGCCACGCCCGCGCGGCGTCGCGCACCAATGCCCTGCCGGCCATCACCTGAGTTTGTTGGTCGGCCAGCATCGCCTGTACCAGTTGAAAGGTGCCCACCGGGGTGCCGCCCTGGGTCGCCGTCGCAGCGAAGGCCACCGACTCGTCCAGGGCGCGCTGGGCGGCACCCACCGCCAGGGCGGCGATGTGAATCCGGCCCCGGGCCAGTGACGTCAGCGCAGCCCGGTAGCCGATGTCCTCGCTTCCGCCGATCAGTGCGTCCGGACCCACTTGCACGTCGTTGAAGTACACATCGGAAGTCCAGGCCCCCTCCTGGCCCATCTTGGCGTCCTTCGCGCCGACCTCGACCCCGGGCGCGTCGGCGGGCACCAGGAACACAGCGATACCGGCGCCGCTCCCGTCGGCCGGCCTGGTCCGGGCGAACACCACGAACAGGTCCGCCACCGGGGCGTTGGTAATCCAGCGCTTCTGCCCGAAGATCACCCAGCCCCCGCCGGTTCCTGAACCTTCACGCACAGCCCTGGTCCGCAGGCCCGACGGGTTGGAACCCGCGCCGGGCTCGGTGAGCGCGAACGATGCGACCACCTCGCCGGCCGCCATCGGCTCGAGCCACCGCGCCTTCTGCTCATCTGTCCCGAACCCGACCAGCACCTGTCCGGCGATACCGTTGTTGGTGCCGAACATCGACCGCACCGAAAGCGATGTGTAACCCAACTCCAGGGCCAGTTCGACGTCCTGGGTGATGTCCAGGCCCAGGCCGCCCCACTCCTGCGGGATTGCGTAGCCGAACAACCCCATCGCCTTGGTGCTCGCACGGATATCCGGCGGAACGGAGTCGTTGTCGGCGATCTCGGACTCCCGAGGCACCACCACCGAACGGATGAACTGGCGGGGCTGGGCCAGAATCTGCTGGAAATCATCGTCGCTGACCGCAGGCTGGGGTGTCATGCCGCCATCAAATACGATGACCGCAGGGGGCGATCAGAAGGGTGATCGGGATGGCACTGCTGGCCGGGCGGACTGCGATCGTCACCGGAGGGGCCCAAGGTCTCGGCTACGCCATCGCCGAAGTGTTCATTTCCGAAGGTGCCCGGGTGGTGCTGGGCGACGTGGATCTGGACCGCACCCGGGCCGCCGCCTACTCGCTCGGGGGAGACGACGTCGCCCGCGCGGTTCGCTGCGATGTCACCTCTGCCGCCGACGTCGATGCCCTCGTGACCGGCGCGGTGGCCGAATTCGGCCGGCTGGACGTCATGGTCAACAACGCCGGCATCACCCGTGACGCCACACTGCGCAAGATGACCGAGGAGCAGTTCGACGAGGTGATCGCCGTCCACCTGAAAGGCACCTGGAACGGCACCAGGGCGGCTGCAGCGGTCATGCGCGAGCAGGGCAGTGGCGCGATCATCAACATGTCCTCGATCTCCGGCAAGGTCGGTTTGATCGGTCAGACCAACTATTCGGCGGCGAAGGCCGGCATCGTCGGACTGACCAAAGCCGCAGCCAAGGAACTCGCCCACCTGGGCGTGCGGGTCAACGCGATCCAGCCGGGTCTGATCCGTTCGGCGATGACCGAGGCCATGCCGCAACGCATCTGGGACGCCAAGCTTGCCGAGGTGCCGATGGGACGGGCCGGGGAACCGCGCGAGGTCGCAACAGTCGCGCTTTTCCTGGCCTGCGACCTCTCGTCGTACATGACCGGCACGGTTCTGGAGGTCACCGGCGGGCGGCACATATGACGCGCCTGGCCCAGACTTTAGGCCTGACCGAGTTCCAGTCCGAAATCATTTCCACGGTAAGGCGTTTCGTCGACAAGGAGATCATCCCGAACGCCCAGGAGCTCGAACACTCCGACACCTACCCGCAGGACATCGTCGAGCAGATGCGCGAGATGGGCCTGTTCGGCCTGATGATTCCGACCGAATACGGTGGACTGGGGGAGTCGCTGCTGACCTACGCGCTGTGCGTGGAAGAACTCGCCCGCGGTTGGATGAGCATTTCCGGGGTCATCAACACCCACTTCATCGTCGCCCACATGATCCGCCAGCACGGCACCGAAGAGCAGAAACAACGTTTCCTGCCGAAGATGGCGACCGGGGAGACCCGGGGCGCGTTCTCGATGTCCGAGCCCGACGCCGGGTCTGACGTTGCCGCGATTCGCACCCGCGCCGTCCGCAATGACGACAGCACCTACACGCTGCACGGCCAGAAGATGTGGCTGACCAACGGAGCAAGTTCCAGCTTGGTCGCAGTGCTGGTCCGCACCGACGAAGGGGCCGACAGCCCGCACCGAAACCTGACGACCTTCCTGATCGAAAAACCCAGCGGCTTCGGTGAAGTCGTCGCCGGGCTGACCGTCCCCGGCAAGATCGACAAGCTCGGTTATAAGGGTATCGACACCACCGAGATGATCTTCGACGGCTACGTCGCCGCCGCGTACGACGTGCTCGGCGGAGTACCGGGACGCGGCTTCCCGCAGATGATGGACGGCGTCGAGGTCGGTCGGGTCAACGTCGCCGCCAGGGCCTGCGGGGTGGCGTTGCGCGCGTTCGAGTTGGCTGTCAACTATGCCCAGCAGCGCTCCACCTTCGGCAAGCCGATCGCCGAGCATCAGGCGATCGCCTTCTCGCTGGCCGATATGGCCACCAAAGTCGAAGCGGCACATCTGATGATGGTCAACGCCGCGCGGCTGAAAGACTCCGGGCAGCGCAATGATCTGGAGGCCGGTATGGCGAAGTACCTCGCCAGCGAGTTCTGCGCGGAGGTGACCCAGCAGAGCTTCCGCATCCACGGCGGTTACGGCTATTCCAAGGAGTACGAGATAGAACGGCTGATGCGCGACGCCCCGTTTCTCCTCATCGGCGAAGGCACCAGCGAGATTCAGAAGACCATCATCAGCAAGCGACTGCTCAACGACTACCGGATGTGATCATGACGATCGAGCGGAAGCCCACCTACTGCCGGATCTGCGAGGCGCAGTGCGGCATGGTCGCGACAGTCGAGGACGGCAGACTGCTGGAACTGCGCCCCGACAAGGACCACCCGCTGTCCAAGGGTTTTGCCTGCCAAAAGGGAATCGCTTTCACCGAGGTGGTCAATGACCCCGACCGGGTGATCAACCCACTGCGCCGGATGCCCGACGGAACATTCGAGGACGTAACGTGGGACGAGGCGATGGCCGATATCGCCAAGCGGCTCAGTGAGATTCACCGCCGTCACGGTGCAGGTGCGGTCGGCTGGTATATGGGCAATCCCGGCGCGTTCAGTTACTCGCATCTGCTGGCGGTGGTGTTGTTCGTCAACGGGCTAGGCCTGGGCTCTCACCTCTACACGGCGTCCTCGCAGGACAGCCACCCTCGGATCATGGCCAGCCAACTGCTTTACGGTGTGCCCAGTGCGGTTCCGATGCCGGACCTCGATCGCACCGACTTGCTGGTGGTGATGGGCGCCAACCCGGTCATCTCGCACGGCAGCCTGGTGGCCGCACCTCGCATCCGCGACCGGATGCACGATGTGGTCAAGCGCGGTGGGCGGGTCGTCGTTATCGATCCGCGTCGCACCGAGACCGCCGCTCAGTTCGAATGGCTGGGCATAACCCCGGACACCGATGCCCTGCTGTTGCTGTCGGTGCTGCAGGTGATGTTCGCGGATGACTTAGTGGATCGCCGGGCAGTCGGCGCTCAAGCCGCCGGCCTCGACTGGCTGGCCACCCGGTGTGCCCCGTTCACCCCCGAACGCACCGCCGCCGCGACGGGTGTGCCCGTCGAGACTGTCCGGGATCTGACGCGGGACTTGGTACGCACTCCGCGCGCGGTGGTCTACGGCCGGTTGGGCACCTGCACAGGACGGTCCGGCACCCTGACGTCGTATCTGATCGACGCGGTCAACCTGTGCGCCGGGAGTCTCGATGCCCCCGGTGGTTCGGTGTTCAGCCCGTTGGGTATCCCCGGCGAGGACTGGTTGTTCAAGGCGCTTGGCGCCGTCCTCCGTTTCGACCACCGGCGCAACCGATCTCGCATCGGCGGCTTCGGCAGTCTGGTGCACACCGAACCGGCCACCATGCTGGCCAGAGAGATCACCACACCCGGCGACCGGCAGATCCGCGCGCTGTTCGTCAGCGCCGGAAACCCGGTGCTGTCGGTGCCCAATGGCGCGGCACTGCAGACGGCGATGGGGGAGCTTGAACTGTCGGTGGGCCTGGATCTCTACGTCACCGAAACGACCGCGGCATGCGACTACATCCTTCCGGTCACGACCATGTATGAGCGTGACGACTTCGGCATGCTGTCGCAGTTCTTCTTCATCAAACCGTTCAGGCAGGCCACCGAGGCGGTGTCTGCCCCACGCGGACAGACCCGCACCGAGTGGGAGATCGTCGATGACCTGATCAGCCGGATGTCAATGCGCACAGCGGCATTCGCCGGGATCGCCGCGCTGCGAACTGCTCTGGGGATTGCCGGTAGGAAACTCAGCCCGCGACCGGTGGCTGATGCGGCGATCCGGTTGGGCCTGGGCGGTGACCTGTTCGGCTTGCGTCGAGGCGGGCTGTCCTTCGGCCGGCTCACCCGGGAACGTCCGCACGGGGCCGTGGTTGCACCCGACCTGCCGACCGGTGTGTTGGGCCGCGTCGTGGCCTATCGCGGCGGTCGGGTACGCCTGCAGCACAACGAGATCGAGGCCGAGATCGCTTCCTTGGGATCGCGGGAGCAGCCCACGGGTTTCCCGCTGCGGCTGATCGGTATGCGAGATGCGCGCTCGGAGAACTCCTGGATGCACAACTCGCCGCTGCTGATGCGCGGCGACCGCCGCCCGAAGGCGCTGATGCATGTCGCCGACGGGGCGCAACGCGGCATTGCCGAGGGCGACGAGGTGGCGGTGCGCTCGCCGTTCGGCAAGATCGCATTGCCGGTGACGTTGACCGAGGAC
>JAHBAP020000172.1 GCA_018500005.2 Mycobacterium sp.
ACAGCACGCATGCGTCGACTTTAGCAGCGTTCTGGCAACGAACGGTTGCTGAGCGGAATTGACTCACAGTCGTTATCCGGCCGTGCGTGCCAGGTCAAGGCGCCGGTGATCGGTAGATCTGCAGCTGGCGGCGCCGCCCCGCGGCGATGAGATCCGCGATCTCGTCAGGATCATCGGACACCGTCAGTAGCTCGACGTCTTCCGGGGTGACCATGCCTGCCTCAAGCACTCGGGCACGGATCCAGGTCTCCAGGCCGCTCCAGTGCTGGGAGCCGGCCAACACAACGGGGAAGTGCCGGATCTTCCCGGTTTGGATCAGGGTCAGGGCCTCGAAAAGTTCGTCGAGTGTGCCGAACCCGCCGGGGAACACGACAAACGCCGATGCGTAGCGGATGAACATCAACTTGCGGACGAAGAAGTAGCGGAACCGCAGGGACAGGTCGAGGAACTGATTGACCGTCTGCTCACGGGGCAACTCGATATTGAGGCCGATCGAGCGCACCGCAGCCTCGCGGGCCCCGCGGTTGGCGGCCTCCATGATCCCTGGTCCTCCGCCGGTGATGATGTCGAATCCCAGTGCCCCCACGCGGGCGGCCACCGCGCGGGCCAGGATGTAGTGGGGATCATCGGCCGGTGTGCGCGCCGATCCGAAGATCGACACCGCGTGCTCGACGCCCGCCAGTGCGGCGAAGCCGTAGGCGACTTCCTCATGGATGCGGGCCACCCGATCCGGATCACTGTCGGCGAAGTCGGGATAGCCCGGCCCCAGGCAGCACAGCAGCTCTTCGTCGGTGGTGCCGGGAACCGGGGAGGTGGCGGCCGGTGGCGAGGGCATCGCCCCAGCGTATTTCTCACCCGGTCCGGTCGATGCCGGGGTGGTGGCGCGCCGGTCTGATTCCAACCGGCCACCTTGGCGGCTTCGTCGAATCTTTACAGAACCCATACCGCCGCCATACCGACGGGGACAAGGCTGGGAGTGAGATTCAGATCGCAGGGAATCCATCAGGTCTGAGCAAGCAGGCGCACACCGGCCATCACCACAGCACCGGCAGCGGGGAGGATTCGATGAGCACCGTCACCGCGGTACTGGATGTACACGGTTTGCACTGGGCTACCTCGGCGGCGGTGGTCGAATCCACGCTGCTGCGCCGGCCCGGGGTGAGCGCGGTTGAGGCTAACGCCCTCAACCAGACCGCCACCGTGGTCTTCGATCCGGCGGCGACGTCGGTGGAGCAGTTGTCGAACTGGGTCCGTGACTGCGGATTTCACTGCGCGGGCCGCTCGGTTCCCGACCACATCTGTGACCCGATGTCAGAGCCCCCCGGCGCGCCGGCGGAGCATCCGGCCGAGCACCTGGGCGCCGAGCAGCATGCGGGGCACGCCCACGGCGCGGGGACGCAGCGCAGCCCGCACGAGATGATGGGTCACGGCGGGCATGCCGGTATGTCGATGGACGCGATGGTCGCCGACATGCGCAACCGCTTCCTGGTGGCGCTGGTGTTGTCGATCCCGATCATGTTGTTCTCCCCGATGGGCCGGGACATGCTCGGGTTCCACATCCCGGCTCCGTTCGGGTTGCGCGACGACGTGTTCACATTCCTGCTGAGCCTGCCGGTGGTGTTCTACTCGGCGTGGATCTTCTTCGACGGCGCCTGGCGGGCGCTGCGGGCGCGGACCCTGGACATGATGGTGCTGGTCGCCGTGGCGGTGGGTGCGGGCTGGCTCTACAGCGTCGGGGTGACCCTGACCGGCGGCGGCGAGGTGTTCTACGAAGCCGCGGCGATGCTGACGACCTTTGTGCTGCTGGGACATTGGTTCGAAATGCGGGCCCGCGGCGGGGCCAACGACGCCATCCGCACCCTGCTGGAACTGGCACCGCCGATGGCGGTGGTGATCCGTGACGGTGAGCCGGTGGAGGTGCCCACCGCCGACGTGATCGCCGGTGACCTGCTGCTGATCCGCCCCGGGGCCAAGATCCCGGTGGACGGCACCGTGGTGGAGGGGACCTCTGAGGTCGACGAGTCGATGGTCACCGGGGAAAGCCTGCCGGTGTCCAAATCGTCCGGTGACACGGTGATCGGGGCGTCGATCAACACCACCGGGAGGCTGCGGGTCCGCGCCACCAAAGTGGGCTCCGAGACGGTGCTGGCCCAGATCGTGGCCATGGTCCAGGAGGCGCAGAACTCCAAGGCCCCCGGGCAGCGGCTGGCCGACCGCGCGGCGTTCTGGCTGGTGCTCGTCGCGTTGATCGGCGGGACCGTGACATTCCTGGTCTGGTGGGCCGTCGGGGCGGGAGTCCAGACCGCGCTGCTGTTCGCCATCACCGTCGTGGTCAGCACCTGCCCCGACGCACTCGGTCTGGCCACCCCGACGGCGATCATGGTGGGCACCGGACTCGGGGCCAAACGCGGCGTGCTGTTCAAAAACGCCACTGCGCTGGAGACTGCGGCGCGCATCGACACCGTGGTGATGGACAAGACCGGCACGCTGACCAAAGGTGAGCCGGAGGTCACCGACGTCGTCGCCGACGGCATCGGTGAGGGTGAGCTGCTGAGCCTGGTTGCCGCGGTGGAGAAGGAATCCGAGCACCCGCTGGCGGCGGCGATCGTGCGCTACGCCGCCGAAAGAGGCGCTGCTGCAGCGCCGTTGACGGGTTTCCGCAATGTGCCCGGCCACGGGGCCACCGCGACGGTGGCCGGCCGCCGCGTCGCCGTCGGCAACCGCAAACTCATGGTCGAGGACAACGTCGATTTCCCGGCGGCGTTGATGGCCCGCCGAGACGAGCTGGCCTCCACCGGGCGCACCGCGGTGCTCGTCGCCGTGGACGGGCGCGGCGTCGGGGTGATCGCCCTGGCTGATGCTGCGAGGGAAACCTCCGCCCAGGCGGTGCGGGACTTGCACGACATGGGTGTGCGGGTGGTCATGCTCAGCGGTGACAACCAGGCCACTGCGACACGCATCGCCGATCAGCTCGGCATCGACACCGCCATCGCCGAGGTGCTGCCCGGGGACAAGGCCGCCAAGATCGCCGAGTTGCAGGCCCAGGGCCGCAAGGCCGCGATGGTCGGTGACGGGGTCAACGACGCCCCGGCGCTGGCGCAGGCCGATCTCGGGGTGGCCATCGGGGCGGGTACCGACGTCGCCATCGAGACCGCCGATCTGGTGTTGATGCGCTCCGATCCACTCGATGTTCCCATCGCGTTGCGGATCGGACGGGGAACGCTGCGCAAGATGCGTCAAAACCTCTGGTGGGCGGTCGGCTACAACGTGATTGCGCTGCCGATCGCCGCCGGGGTCCTGGTGCCGGCGCTCGGATTTGCGCTGCGCCCGGAGATCGCGGCCATGTCGATGTCGGGCTCGAGCCTGATCGTCGCCGTCAACGCCCTGATGCTCAAACGCCTCAAACTGCCCGCACCCCCAGCGTCCGACTCGGCAGCCCCCCGCCCGACGGCTCAGCCCGCGGGCTGAGCAC
>JAHBAP020000056.1 GCA_018500005.2 Mycobacterium sp.
GGCTCGGAGATGTGTATAAGAGACAGCGAGAAGTTCGCCGCTCCGCCGCAGCCCGAGGCTCCGTGGCGTCCCCCTGAGGTGCGTCTCGGCCGCCATGCCACAGCGGCTGCGACACCGCCGCCGCCCCGGCCCGAGCGCGTCGTGCAGCCGGGCCCCCCGCCTGCGCCACCGCGGGGCCGACACTGGGTTCCCCCAGAGGTTCCGCCCAACCCGGCCGGCCGACACCGGCCGGCCGATCAGGCGGTCGAAGAACCGGTTCCGGCCCAGGAAGCGGTCGAAACACAGGGCCAGCATGCCGACGGCCAGTCGTTCTCCGATCTCATGCAGCGACTGCAGGCCGATCCGCCCGCCAAGGGCGGTCGGCGCCGACGCAAACAGGACTGACGGCGGCAGCCGCCGTCCCAAATCGGGATCGGCCGAGCGCTAGACTCGCCACAGGCCGTCCGGTACCCCGACGCGGGACCGGAACGATATTCAACGTCAGCGAGGTCGTCGTCAGATGGGGACCCCACACGGCTTGCGCCCCGCCCGACTCAAAGTGGGCATCGTCTCCGCGGGACGGGTCGGCACTGCCCTGGGCGTCGCGTTGGAGCGCGCCGAACACGTCGTGGTGGCCTGCAGTGCGATTTCTGCCGCCTCGCGGCGACTGGCGGAACGCCGGCTACCCGACACCCCGGTGCTGCCCGTTCCCGACGTCGCCGACAACGCCGAACTTCTGCTGCTGACCGTTCCCGATTCCGAGTTGCCAGGACTGGTCCGTGGACTGGCCGCGACCGGAGCGGTACGACGGGGCACGATCGTGGTCCACACTTCCGGCGCCAACGGGGTAGCGGTGCTGGCCCCGCTCACCGAGCAGGGCTGCATCGCACTGGCGATCCATCCGGCAATGACGTTCACCGGTGCCGAGGAGGACATCATCAGGCTGGGTGAAACCTGTTTCGGGATCACCGCCGCCGATGAGATCGGTTATGCCATTGGGCAGTCGCTGGTCCTTGAGATCGGTGGGGAACCCTTCCGGGTCCGCGAAGACGTGCGCACCCTCTACCACGCCGCCCTGGCCCACGGCAGCAACCATGTCGTCACCCTGGTCGCCGACGCGCTCACGGCCCTGCGCGCGGCATTGGCGGGCCAGGAGTTGCTCGGACAGGAACTCGTCGGTGAGGCACCGGGGGGGCTGGCCGAGCGCATCATCGGACCGTTGGCGCGGGCCGCGCTGGAAAACACGCTGCAGCGGGGGCAGTCCGCCCTGACCGGTCCGGTTGCCCGAGGTGACGCGGCCGCGGTGGCGGCGCACCTCGGCGCTTTGCACGACGTCGATCCTGAACTGGCGCAAGCGTATTGCGCCGACTCGCTGCGAACCGCGCAGCGAGCCCACGCTCCAGAGGAGGTTATTGCCGTGTTGACCGACTGGGCGCAATCCGGGGGACCGCAGCGGTGAGCTCCAAGGCTCCGCAGTTCAGCGCCGGACAACTCAACGTCTATCCGACACCGCATACGGTGTCGGAGGTGAGCCGCGCCCTGCGTCACACCGGACGGCGAGTGATGCTGGTACCCACCATGGGTGCTTTACACGAAGGCCACATGACCTTGATCCGCGCCGCCAAGAAGGTGCCCGGAGCGGTGGTCGTGGTGTCGATCTTCGTCAACCCAACGCAATTCGGAACCGGTGAGGACCTCGACGCCTACCCACGCACCCTCGACGCGGATCTTGAGCTGCTCACCGACGAGGGTGTGGAGATTGCGTTCACACCCACGCCCGCACTGATGTACCCCGAGGGTCCCCGCACCACCGTCCGCCCGGGTCCACTGGGAGCTGAGCTCGAAGGCGCTGTTCGCCCAACGCATTTCGCCGGCATGTTGACCGTGGTGCTGAAGCTGTTGCAGATCGTCCGGCCGGACCGCGCCTTCTTCGGGGAGAAGGACTATCAGCAACTGGTGTTAATCCGCCAGATGACCGACGACCTCGACGTCGGTGTCCGGATCGTCGGTGTGCCGACGGTCCGCGAGTCCGACGGACTGGCGATGTCGTCGCGCAACCGCTACCTGAGCCCGGAGGACCGGGAGCAGGCCAGCGCGCTGTCGTCGGCACTGCTGGCCGGGATGTACGCGGCGGGCGGCGGGCCGGCCGCCGTGCTGGATGCGGCCCGCGCAGTCCTCGACGAGGTACCCGCGATCAGCCTCGACTACCTGGAGTTGCGGGGGCCTTGGCTCGAGCCCGCGCCGGTCGTCGGTCCGGCCAGACTCCTGGTCGCCGCCCGGTTGGGTGGCACCCGCCTGCTCGACAACATCGGCATCGAACTGCCGGCCGCCGGTGGCACTCCGAAGCCTGGCTCCGATCACGAAATGACCTGGAGGAACTGATGTTCCATCCCTGCACGCCCAGGGCGGTGAACTGACCGTGCTGCTGGCCATCGACGTTCGTAACACCCACACCGTGGTCGGCCTGATCTCCGGATCGGGCGACCACGCGAAAGTCGTTCAGAATTGGCGAATTCGGACTGAATCGGAGATCACCGCCGACGAACTCGCTCTGACCATCGAGGGCCTCATCGGTGACGACTCCGAAGGGCTCACCGGCGTGACGGGACTTTCGACGGTGCCGTCGGTGCTGCATGAGGTTCGGGTGATGCTCGGCCAGTACTGGCCGGCGATCCCGCACGTGCTGATCGAACCGGGCGTCCGGACCGGGATCCCACTGTTGGTCGACAATCCCAAAGAAGTCGGTGCCGACCGCATCGTGAACTGCCTGGCCGCCTACGCCAAGTTCCAGAGCCCCGCCATCGTGGTGGACTTCGGGTCGTCGATCTGCGTAGACGTCGTCTCGGCCAAGGGCGAGTTCCTCGGTGGCGCGATAGCGCCAGGCGTGCAGTTGTCCTCCGACGCCGCCGCGGCCCGTTCGGCCGCCCTGCGCCGAGTCGAACTCACCCGGCCACGGTCGGTGGTCGGCAAGAACACGGTGGAATGCATGCAGTCCGGCGCGGTGTTCGGGTACGCCGGACTTGTCGACGGGTTGGTCAACCGGATCCGAAACGACGTGGACGGCTTCGCCGGTGGCAACGTCTCCGTCGTCGCGACCGGCCACGGCGCACCGCTGATACTGCCGGAACTAACCACCGTCGATCATCACGACAAGCACCTCACCCTCGACGGGCTGCGGATGGTCTACGAACTGTCTCTTATACAC
>JAHBAP020000375.1 GCA_018500005.2 Mycobacterium sp.
AAGAGACAGCCCGCTGCCCACCCGGGTGTCGGTACCCGGCGCGCCGGACGCGTTCGTGAAGTTGAGCATCAACGGCGGTGCTCTGCAGGACGGCGGGGCCATCATCGATTCCGGCGGCGTCTACGGAACCTTGAACCGGGCCTTCATGCCGGGCCAGGCCGGCGCCGACGTCCCGGCGGGAACCAAGATCGACGTGTACACCGCGGACGGGACGACCCTGCTCTACAGCTACAAGGCCCAGGGCGGCACCGCGGCGACCCCGTTCATCGAGGAGGGTCTGTTCAACACCGGCAACGCGCCGTTCAAGCAGGGCCCGATCTACATGAACTACGGGTTCAGCAACCCGTACGGCATCGGGTCGACGGACTTCTCCATCTGGTGACCCGTCGCCGAGACAACGGCGTTTTGACGCCTACGACTCGGCAATAAGTCTTGCCCGGAACATCTCCGGCGATTCTTAGGAATGTGACCTGACGATCGGCTGAGCCGGGTTACCGTCACTCCAGGGTTTCCCGCCATCTTCTGGAGGTCGTCATGGCTGCATCGCAATTCGTCGGTCGAGTCGGTGGATTGGCGGTGGCCCTCGGGGTCGGCGTCGCCGTCTTCTCCGGAGGGTCGGGGGTCGCATCGGCCGACCGGTCCGGCCACGACGCCGGGTCCACCAAGGATTCGAGCTCGCAGAACGGTCCGACCCGAACCCACCGCGGATCCGCCGCCGCGACACCTCGCGGCCAGCGGAACTCGGCGCCGGTGGTCTCGGCTGAATCCGACAGCGCGCCCACTCCCGCGGCTGCGGTCGCGTCGCCGCGAGCCCGCGTCGCCGCGCCGGCCGCCGCGGAATCTGCCCCTGAGGTCGAGGCGACACCCGTCGACGACGCTGTCGAGATCGCGGTCGACGCTGTCGAGATCGCGACCGCCACCGAAGGACCAGTCGCGGAGCCCATCGAGGTGAAGATCACCACCGACCCTGTCGTCGAGGACATCGTCGGACCGGTAGAGATTGCCGAGCCGATGCCGTCTACCCCCGACGGCGAGATGGTCGCGTTCCTTTCCAACACGGCCGACGCGTCCGACGGCGCCGGCAGCGATCCGGCAGTCCCGGTCGACTCACCCTTGCTCGCGGCGTTCATGGCCTTGGCCGCCCGGCGAGACGGCACGGCCCAAGCGTCGGTCACCTCGTCGGCGGTCACCGCCAGCGGCCTGACCGTCGCCCCGACCGTGTACTACTACGACGGGATTCTGCAGGGCAACCTGAATGCCGTCAGCGCCGGCGGCAACACCTTGACCTACACGTTCGTCGGGTCCTCGGCGGGTGGCAAACTCGACATCGGCAACGTGCCGTCCCCGCTGCCGGGGTCGGGAGCCCAGAGCTACCCCCTGCTTCCCTACGCCACCTGGATCGATCCTGCCGCTCCCGATCCGCTTGCGCAGCCGTCGGGCAGCCAGACCTGGAGCGTCCGGGTCAGTGAGAGCACGAAATTCGACCAGTTCCTCGTCAAGATCCCCCTGGTTGGTCTGATCGCCCAACCGATCATCGACCTGCTGCAGAAGACCCCGTTACTCAGCACGCTGCTGGCCCCGATCATCGGCGCATCGACAGTGGCTGAGATCACGGTGGACTTCGGTCAGCCGATTCAGGGATATTCCGCTGGTAACCCGGTGGCCTACACCTACATGATGGACTCGTGGGACGGCACGAATATCAGCACCAACTTCTTCCCCGCGGTGGCAAACTCCCTCCTGCCGGGCAACTACGGGGCCACGATTTTCAACGGTCCCGGCCTAGGTTCCCCGGGCGCCACCGACCCGTACGGAACCAACCAGGCCGCGGGCTCCGCGCCGGGCCTCGCGATCCTGCGCGGGGCACTGCAGGCGCAATCCGGGTTCAACGTCGTCACGTGGGACCCGCGCGGGGAATACGACTCCGGGGGCATCCTGCAGTTGGACAACCCGTTCTTCGAGGGCCGTGACGTTTCCTCGCTGATCGACTGGGCCCTTGCCAACACCCCGGCGATCCAGGTGCAAGGCTCACCGCTGATCGGTATGGTCGGCGGCTCGTACGGCGGTGGCATTCAGATGACAACGGTCGACCCACGGCTGAAGGCGGTCATTCCCGCCATCGCCTGGAACTCCCTCAACGAGTCGCTCTATCCGGATCAGATCTTCAAGACCGCGTGGGCCAACGCACTCGCCTTAACACTGTTGGGGTCGGGGGCGTCCTCGCTCAGCCGGGTGAACTCCCAGATCCCGCTGGCTCTGCTCACCGGCAACCTGTTCGGAACCATCACCCCGACCGGGCAGGCGGTCCTGACGAGCAGCGGACCCACCTCGCTGCTGACCAAGCTGAGCATTCCGACGATGTACGTCCAGGGCATCGTCGATGCGTTGTTCCCACTCGCGGAGGCCGTTGAGAACGCCCAGACCCAGCTTGAGGAAAATCCCTACTTCAGCGGTGCCAATGCGAACCAGGTGAAGATGGTGTGGTTCTGCGGTGGCCACGGTGTCTGCTTCGACTTCACGTCGCAACAGCAGGCCGCCCAGGCCACCACCATCTTCACCCAGAACATGGCCTGGCTGAACACCTACGTGAAGGGCGCGCCCCTACCGATCGACCAGATCGTCCCGACGTTCCAGTGGTGGGATCAGGCTGCCAACCACTATGCGTCGGCCCTGATGCCCTTCGCCAACGGCTTCGTCACGGGCTCGGTGGAGGGGACCAACGCCGACGGCGGCCGGTTGGCCATCCTGCCGCTGGCCATCGGCGGTTCGGGACCGAACAAGACCAACTCCTGCGATGTCGCGGATTCCTGCGAGTTCCCGCTCAGCCAGGTCTTCGCCACCGAAGCCAGGAACTCGATCGACGTGCCGATCACGGTTGCTGCGGCCGGCACCCAGATCGTCGGGCGGCCCCAGGTGAGCTTCACCTACTCCGGTTTCGGCACCGCCAAGGCGGTCTACGGCCAGATCGTCGACAACGCCACCGGGCGGGTGCTCGGCAATATCGCCACTCAGATCCCGGTGACTCTCGACGGTAAGACACACACCGTGGAACTGGCCGATCTGAATGGGATCGCGTACACCGCCACGACGCCCAACTCGTCGCTGACGCTGCAGATCGTGGGCGGTGCCACATTGTTCAAGACCGGCAAGTTCGGGTCGATCAAGATCAGCGACGTCGTGGTCGACCTGCCGACGACGAACAGCGGAACGATCGTCTAAGCGATCAGCGGCCCAGCCGGCGCATGCGTTTGCCGGCTGGGCGCTTGTTACGCAACCCGGTTGAGGCGGTCTCGGTTGAGGCCGCCTCAACTGTTTCCACGACGACTGCGGTGGTTTCGGTTTCGGTGGCCTCAGCTTCGGTGGCCTCAGAAGTGGTGATCTCAGAAGTGGTGGCCTCAGGCTCGGTGATCTCAGACTCGCTGACAACAACGGACTCAACGGTCACCGTCGTATCCTCGGCAGCAGCCTCCGCTTCTTCCTCAGCCTCAGCCTCTGTCTCAGCCTCCGCGACGGCGTCGCGCTCCTTCTTTCCGCGGGGCTTTTCCTCTGCCTTGACCTTCTTGGCCTTGACCTTCTTGGCCCTGGGTTCCTTGGGCGCCTTCGGTGCCTTCGGCTCAGCCGGCGGCTGTTCGGCGACGAACGACAGATACAGGGCCAGCACCGCCAAAATCGCAATGGCCGCGGCCGCGCCGTAGACGGCGAACAGGTAGGGGCCTCCGACTGAGAGCCGCAGCCAGATTTCGACGACGGCCGCCAGCACGATCAGCCCGCCGGCGACCAGATGCAGCACCCCCGACCAGGCCCGCAGTCGCAGAGCCAACTCGGGGGTCTTGGCCTTGCGGGCCAGCGCATCGCGCAGGATCGTGAAAACCGGCAGTGCGGCCAGAGCAACCGGGATACCGGCCGCGAGACGGCCCGCGGTGGCCAAACCGGTGGGAATATCGCCGGTCAGCACCCACCACCGTGGCAGGACGAACACCAGGTAGAGCAGGAGGCCGAGCAGGATCAGGGCAAGGTGCAGGCCCCTCGCGGCGCGGCGACTCAATGCCCCTCCTCTGAATTGCGGTCCGGGGTGCGATCAAGCCGTGATCGCACCCCGGACAGGTGGCGGAGGATAGGGGATTTGAACCCCTGAGGGCTATTAACCCAACCCGCGTTCCAGGCGAGCGCCATAGGCCACTAGGCGAATCCTCCGTCGGCAATGGTAACCGACCGCCGGCCGGGGTATCGACCGGCTGTTCCGGGTCCACCGGCCGGTATTACACTCGCCATGGACCCCGCGCGGCGTCCATCCTGTGAACTCCCCCAGGGCTGGAAGGCAGCAAGGGTCAGCGGGCTCTGGCGGGTGCGCGGGGTCCCCTTTTTGCCCTGGCCTTGTTCCGGGGCACGGCGATACGAAAGGCGCAAGGTGTCGCTCCAGTCCCTGAGCCGTGACGAACTCCAGGCGCAGCACGAGCTGCAGCGGCGCAACTATGCCGAGCTCCAGGCCAAGAAACTCACTCTGGACCTCACCCGTGGCAAGCCGTCGGCAGCCCAGCTCGACCTGTCCAACGCGCTGTTGGAGCTGCCGGGCAGCGGCGACTTCCGCGACACCGAGGGCACCGACACCCGCAATTACGGCGGCCAGCACGGCCTTACCGGTCTGCGTGCGGTCTTCGGGGAATTGCTCGGCATCCCGGTGCCCAACCTGATCGCGGGCAACAACGCCAGCTTGGAGTTGATGCACGACACCGTGGTGTTCGCGATGCTGCATGGTTGCGTGGACTCGCCTCGACCCTGGATCCGCGAGCCGGTCGTGAAGTTCCTGTGCCCCTCGCCCGGCTACGACCGGCACTTCGGCATCACCGAGACCCTGGGTATCGAGATGATCACCGTTCCGATGCGCGAGGACGGACCCGACGTCGACCTGGTCGAGGAACTCGTCGCCGCGGACCCGGCCATCAAGGGCATGTGGTGCGTGCCGGTGTACTCCAACCCGACCGGATCGGTGTACTCCTGGGAGGTCGTCCGCCGTCTTGTTCAAATGCGCACCGCGGCAAACGATTTCCGGCTGTTCTGGGACAACGCCTATCCGGTTCATACGCTGACTGAGGATTTCGTGCGTCAGATCGACATCCTGGGGCTGGCCGCCCAGGCCGGGCATCCGAACCGGCCGTTCGTGTTCGCCTCCACCTCCAAGATCACCTTCGCCGGCGCCGGGGTGAGCTTCTTCGGCGGCTCGCTGGGCAACATCGCCTGGTATCTGCAGTACGCCGGCAAGAAGTCGATCGGTCCGGACAAGGTCAACCAGTTGCGGCACCTGAGGTTCCTGCGCGACGCCGACGGGGTGCGCCGGCACATGCTGCGCCACCAGGAGATCCTGGCGCCGAAGTTCGCCAAGGTCCTGGAGATCCTGGACAGCCGGTTGTCGGAATCCAAGATCGCGTCCTGGACCGAACCCAAGGGCGGCTACTTCATCAGCCTGGACGTCCTGCCCGGCACGGCCAAGCGGACCGCCGCGCTGGCCAAGGACGCGGGTATCGCGGTCACTCAGGCCGGCGCCTCATTCCCATACGGGAAGGATCCCGACGACACCAATATCCGGATCGCGCCGAGTTTCCCGACACCCTCCGATCTGGCCGACGCGATCGACGGGCTGGCCACCTGCGCGCTGCTGGCAGCCACCGAGAAGCTGCTCGGGTCCGAAACCGTCGCAGCCGGTCGGTAGCCTTCGGACGTGGCGCTCTACCGCAAGTACCGACCGGCGACGTTCGCCGAGGTGGTCGGGCAGGAGCATGTCACCGAACCGCTCTCGACCGCGTTGTCGGCGGGCCGGATCAACCACGCCTACCTGTTCTCCGGCCCGCGCGGCTGTGGCAAGACCTCCTCGGCGCGCATCCTCGCCCGGTCGCTGAACTGCGAGCAGGGGCCTACACCGACGCCGTGCGGGGTGTGCGATTCGTGTCTGGCGCTGGGTCCGGGCGGCGGTGGGTCGTTCGACGTCGTCGAACTCGACGCCGCGAGCCACGGTGGCGTCGACGACACCCGCGACTTGCGGGACCGTGCATCGTTCGCGCCGGCCCAGAGTCGCTACCGGATCTTCATCATCGACGAAGCGCACATGGTCACCACGCAGGGTTTCAATGCCCTGTTGAAGATCGTCGAGGAACCACCGGAACATGTGATCTTCGTGTTCGCCACCACCGAACCGGAGAAGGTGCTGGCCACCATCCGCTCGCGAACGCACCACTATCCGTTCCGACTGCTGGCGCCGAAGACCATGCGCGGCCTGGTTGAGAAGATCCTGGCCTCGGAGAACGTCGAGGTCGACGATGCGGTCTTCCCCCTGGTCATCCGGGCCGGCGGCGGATCCCCACGAGATACGTTGAGTGTGCTGGACCAACTGCTGGCCGGTGCGCAGGACAACCGGGTGCACTATCAGCGTGCCCTGGCACTGCTGGGCGCCACCGATATCGCACTGATTGACGAGGCGGTGGATGCGCTGGCGGCCGAGGATGCGGCGACCCTGTTCGGTGCCGTCGAGTCGGTGATCGACGCGGGCCATGATCCGCGGCGGTTCGCCATCGATCTGCTCGAGCGATTCCGGGATCTCATTGTGCTGCAGGCTGTTCCGGATGCGGCCAGCCGCGGGGTGGTCGACGCTCCCGGGGACGTCCTGGAGCGGATGCGAGACCAGGCGGCCCGGATCGGTCCCGCCACGTTGGCCCGCTACGCAGAGGTGGTGCACGCGGGTCTCGGCGAGATGCGCGGTGCCACCGCTCCGCGGCTGCTGCTCGAGGTGGTGTGCGCCCGACTGCTACTGCCCTCGGCATCGGATACCGAGTCGGCGCTGCTGCAGCGCGTCGAGCGGATCGAGACCCGGCTGGACATCTCCATCCCGGCCGCCGAGGCCGCCGTCAGCGCGGCACCGCCGTCCGGTAAGCAGTACGTCCGCAGGACCCAGGCCGCGGCCGCCGAACCGCCCGCGCCCCTGTCTCTTATAC
This sequence comes from Mycobacterium sp., assembly GCA_018500005.2. GTDB lineage: Bacteria > Actinomycetota > Actinomycetes > Mycobacteriales > Mycobacteriaceae > Mycobacterium. The sequence continues at coordinate 6,984 of JAHBAP020000375.1, forward strand.
ACATCT
>JAHBAP020000099.1 GCA_018500005.2 Mycobacterium sp.
AGACAGGTGTTCACCGCCGGGATGGGCGTCGACGGCGACGTGGTGGCCGCCGTGGAGGCCCAACGCGCGAAGGGCCGCAAGGTCACCGCGGCCCGCTACATACGGATCGCCACCCGCGAGATGCTGGTCAACGCCCGCACCGAACCCCGGCTCACGCTGCAACTCCCCGGCCGCGAGCCGGTCGAGGGCGTGCATTTCGCGTTCATTTCCAACGCCAGCCCGTGGACCTACGCCAACGCCCGGCCGATCTACACCAATCCGAACACCACCTTCGAGGGCGGTCTCGGGGTTTTCGCCGTCACCAGCATGAATTTATTCGCAAACCTGCTGGTGGTTCGGCAGATGTGGGCCAAGAACCCCGACATCAGGGGAAAGCACCTGATCCGGGAGGACGACGTGGCCTGGGTGCGGATCACCGCGGCCGAGCCGATCGCCTGTCAGGCCGACGGGGACTTCCTGGGGATGCGCACCGAAATGACGTTCAGATCCGTCCCGGAAGCGCTGAACGTCGTCGCACCCACCCCCCGGTGAATGCGGGTGACGGCGGGGGGTAGTCTCCACCCACCTGGGTTTTAAACCTGTCTCGGAGTGAGATAGCCCACGGTTCCGTCGACTTCCCTTGACTTCCGCGTCGGCTGTGAAACCATCGTTGGTAACAGTGCAACAACGTTTGTATGTGCGCAGGTTAACGACCTTAACAGCGGGTTAATCCCGGCTTTGCCGTGCATACGACTAGTGAGGAGTAGGGACTCATGGATTGGCGCCACAAGGCGGTCTGTCGGGACGAGGATCCGGAGCTGTTCTTCCCGGTCGGGAACAGCGGCCCGGCTCTGGCCCAGATCGCTGACGCGAAGCTCGTCTGTAACCGGTGCCCCGTGGTCACCGAGTGCCTGAGCTGGGCTCTGGACTCCGGCCAGGACGCCGGCGTGTGGGGCGGTATGAGCGAGGACGAGCGTCGCGCACTCAAGCGCCGCAACGCCCGCACCAGGGCCCGCACCGGCGTCTAAGCAGAATTTGCAGCTGAGGGCCCCGGCACACGCCGGGGCCCTCAGTTTTTCGCCTGCCTGGTGCGAATAGGCACCCGCAGCACCGCATCGGTGCCCCCGCCGGGGGCCTGGCGCATCTCCAGTGAACCGTCGAGTTCGGCCGACACCAGCGTGCGCACGATCTGCAACCCCAGCCGGTCGGAGGTCTCCGGGTCGAAACCCGCAGGCAGGCCGCGCCCGTCGTCGTGCACGACGATGTCCAGCGACCGGGCCGACCGTTCTGCCGCGATCACCACCCGACCACCCTTGTCCGCCGGGCCGAACGCGTGCTCGATGGCGTTCTGCACCAGCTCGGTGATCACCATGACCAGGGCCGTGGCCCGGTCGGCGTCGAGCACTCCCAGGGTGCCGTCCCGGTTGATCCGGATCGGGGCGTCCACCCGGGCCACGTCGTTCATGACCGGAAGAATCCGGTCGATCACCTCATCGAGGTTGACTTCCTCGTCCACCGACATCGACAGCGCCTCGTGCACCTGGGCGATGGCGGCCACCCGGCGCACCGACTCCAGCAGTGCGTGGCGGCCCTCCTCGTTGGAGGTGCGCCGGGCTTGGAGGCGCAGCAGGGCGGCAACCGTCTGCAGGTTGTTCTTGACCCGGTGGTGGATCTCCCGGATGGTGGCGTCCTTGGACAGCAGGGCCCGGTCCCGTCGCTTGACCTCGGTGACGTCGCGAATCAGCACCGCCGCACCGGCAGACTGAGCGCCGACCACCAGTGGCAGGGTGCGCAACAGTACGGTGGCCCCGCCGGCGTCGACTTCCAACCGCATACCCGACCCGCCGGCCACCGCCGTACCGACATGGGCCGCGAGTTCCTGGGCCTCGAACGGGTCGGAGATCAACGGCCGGGTGATGGCGACCAGGTTGTGGCCCTCCAACTCGGTGGCCAGCCCCATCCGATGGTAGGCCGACAGGGCGTTGGGGCTGGCGTAGGTGACCACGCCGTCGACGTCGAGGCGGATGAATCCGTCACCGACGCGAGGGCTGGACCGGAAGATAGCGATATCCCCGGCGTTGGGGAAGCTGCCCTCCCCCACCATGTCCAAAAGCTTTGCGGCACAGTCCAAGTAGGCCTGCTCGAGCGGAGAGGAGGTACCCCTGCCATCAGCGGTGCTCTGGTGGGTGAGCAGGGCCACCACCTCCGCGCGGTAGCGCACCGGGACCGACCCGAGCAGCCCGTCCTCGGTCACAACCGTGCCGACGGAGTCGGTGGCCAGCAGCGTCGAGGCGGTGTTGGGCCGGCACTGCGCGACGCAGACAAAGGCGCCGTCCTCGCGGCGGACCCACATCAGAAGATCGCCGAAGGACAGGTCGGCCAGCAACTGCCATTCGCCGACGACGGCGTGCAGATGGTCCACCGCCCCGCCGGGCAGGACGGTGTGTTCGACGAGCAGGTCACCGAGTGTTGACACGCGTGGGTAGTTCGCTAGTCGTCGATGACGGCGATGAGGTGTCCGGCCTGGATGACATCGCCGACGGCGACGTTCACCTCGGTGATGGTCCCGGCGACCTCGGCCAGCACCGGGATCTCCATCTTCATCGACTCCAGCAGCACCAGAGTGTCACCGGCACCGATCCGGTCACCCTTGCTGACCACGACTTCCAGCACACTGGCCACAATCTCAGCGCGCACATCCTCGGCCATGCCCCTATCGAACCACACGGGCGGATTACTGGCGGCGAAGGCCGGCGTGCGACACTGGTGTCAATCAGTACCGGGGGTCATACCAAGGAGGACGTCATGGCGAAGCGTGGACGTAAGAAGCGCGACCGTAAGCACAGCAAGGCCAACCACGGCAAGCGGCCCAACGCTTAAGGCTTAGATCTGCCGCCGGATGATCGTCGTCTGGCTGATTTGAATGCGCACCCGCTCCACCAGATAGGACGGGGCTTTCTCGCCGCTGCACTTTTTCGCGATCAGCGATTTGATCCGCTCCTCCACGCCGTAGTGACGCAGGCAGGCCGGACAGTGGTCGAGATGATGACGCAGCCGCTCCCGTTCGCCTTCGTCGACCTCACCGTCGAGCAGGGCCCAAACTTCTCGGATGACCACCGCGCAGTCGGTGTGCCCTGGATCAGGATCGGGAGTGGGATCATGGGTGGGGTGCTGGGTCGTCACGACGTGACCTCCTGGCCCTTCTCAAGGTCCTGATCGGCCTCGTCGCGCCCGCGGAGCAACCCGCGGTCCCGGGCCACGTCGGCGAGCAGTCCGCGCAGCTGGCGCCTGCCTCGGTGCAGGCGGGACATCACGGTCCCGATCGGCGTATCCATGATCTCGGCGATCTCCTTATAGGGCAGGCCCTCGACGTCCGCTAGGTACACCGCGAGCCGGAACTCTTCTGGTAACGCCTGGAGAGCCTCTTTGATTTCACTATCGGGCAGATTTTCCAGCGCCTCGACCTCGGCGGAGCGCAATCCGGTGGAGGTGTGCTCGGCGTTGGCGGCCAATTGCCAGTCGGTGATCTCGTCGGTGGGGTACTCCGCGGGCTGCCGCTGCTTCTTGCGGTAGGTGTTGATGTAGGTGTTGGTCAGGATGCGGTACAGCCAGGCCTTGAGGTCTGTCTCTTATACACATCT
>JAHBAP020000085.1 GCA_018500005.2 Mycobacterium sp.
CGCCGACGGCCAACCGGTGTTCCCGATGACCCTGCTGGGCACCTTCTCGCCGTACATGGTTGTGCACGAGTCCTCGGTGGTGAAGATCGATCCGTCGGTCCCCTTCGAGGTCGCCTGCCTCGTCGGCTGTGGTGTCACCACGGGCTGGGGTTCGGCCACCCACACCGCCCAGATCAAGCCCGGCGATGACGTCGCCATCATCGGCGTCGGCGGCGTCGGCATGGCCGCACTACAAGGCGCGGTGGCCTCCGGCGCACGCAAGATCTTCGTCGTCGACCCGGTGGAGTGGAAGCGGGACCAGGCCCTGAAGTTCGGCGCCACCCACGTCTACGAGGACATCAACGCCGCGCTGATGGGCATCGCCGAGGCGACCGGGGGCTTCATGGCCAAGAAGGTGATCGTCACCGTTGGCGAGTTGAACGGCGCCGACGTGGAGAACTACATGATGATCACCTCGAAGTCCGGCACCTGCGTGGTGACCGCGATCGGCAGCATGGTCGACACAAACGTCACGCTGAACCTGGCCATGCTCACCCTGATGCAGAAGAACCTGCAGGGCACCATCTTCGGCGGCGGCAACCCGTACTACGACATCCCGCAACTGCTGTCGATGTACAAGGCGGGCAAGCTCAACCTCGACGACATGGTGACCCGGCAGTACCGCCTCGAGCAGATCAACGACGGGTACGCCGACATGCTGGAGGGCCGCAACATCCGCGGCGTCATCCGCTACACCGACGAAGACCGGTAAGTGGCCGAGCAGACCGGCGCGCTCACGCCCGCCATGGCCGCCTCGCAGGCGTCCTGGCGGTGCGTGCAGTCCCATGACCGGGAGGGCTGGCTGGCGTTGATGGCGCCCGACGTGGTGATCGAGGACCCGATCGGCAAGTCGGTCACCAACCCCGACGGCCTCGGGGTGCGCGGCAAGGAAGCCCTCGCCGCGTTCTACGACACCAATATCGCCGCCAACACACTGCAGGTCACTTGCGAGGAGACCTTCCCGTCGAGTTCTCCCAATGAAGTCGCCCACATCCTGGTGCTGCGCAGCGAGTTCGAGGGCGGATTCACCAGCACGGTGCGCGGGGTGTTCTGTTATCGCGTCGACGACGACGGGCTGATCACCAACCTGCGCGGCTACTGGAACCTGGAAGGTATGCAGTTCGGGAAACGTGACTGACCTGACCGGCCTCGGTGCCGTCGTCGTCGGTGGTTCCCACGGGATCGGCGCCGCCGTGGCGGCGCTTCTGGCGGAGCTGGGTGCCGGAGTGGTGGTGAACGGCCGCGAAGCCGCTGCCGTCGACTCCTGTGTGGATGCCATCACCGCGGCCGGCGGAGCCGCCCTCGGATACTCCGGTGCAGCCAATGACGATTCGATCGCCGAGGCGTTGATCACCCTGTGCGAGAACGAGTTCGGTCGGATCGACGCATTGGTGAACTGCGCCGGTACCGCCGAACCGCCGGGTTCGTCGATCCTCGACATCAGTTCGGCTCAGTTCCGCGACCTCATCGACGTCCACCTCGGGACGGTCTTCGCCACCTGCCGCGCCGCCGCGCCGCGCATGGTGGCCGCCGGCGGCGGTTCGATCGTCAACACCAGTTCCTTTGCCTTCCTTGGCGACTACGGCGGCACCGGCTACCCGGCCGGAAAGGGTGCGGTGAACGGTCTGACCATGGCGATGGCAGCCGAACTGCGCGAGCATGGTGTGCGGGCCAACGTCGTCTGCCCTGGCGCCAGGACACGCCTGTCCACCGGAGCCGGCTACGAAGAACAGATCGCCGCACTGCGGCGCCGCAGAATGCTCGACGAGGTCAGCGCCGCCGGAGCACTCGACGCTGCCGGTCCGGAATACGTCGCACCGATGTACGCATTCCTCGCCAGCGATCTCGCCGGCGATATCACAGGTCAAATCTTCATTGCCGCAGGCGGTTTCGTCGGCCGCTTCAAACGCCCTTCACCGGACCTGCTCGGCTACCGCGACCACCACACCGCGCCTCCTTGGTCGGTGAGCGAGATCCACGCAATGCTCGACACGGCCAAGTTCTAAGCTCATCGCATGGCCTCTGTCTTCACCATGATCATGAACGGCGATCTGCCGGGCCGCTTTGTCTACCAAGATGACGAGGTCGTCGCATTCCTCACCATCGAACCGATGACGCCGGGCCACACCCTGGTGGTGCCCCGCGCCGAGGTGGACAACTGGCAGGAAGTCGACCCGCAGTTGTTCCACCGCGTCATGGACACCTCCCAGCGGATCGGCAAGGCGGTGTGCGCCGCGTTCGGCGCGAAACGGGCCGGGATGATCATCGCGGGACTGGAGGTTCCGCACCTGCACGTGCATGTGTTCCCCGCCTACAACCTCACCGATTTCGGCTTTGCCCACGTCGACCGCAATCCATCACCGGAATCTCTCGACGAGGCCCAAGCCAAGATCATCGCCGCGCTCAGCGCGCTGCCGTAGTCTCCAGGATCCTCGGCAAGGTCACCCGGAAGCAGCATCCATTGCCCGGTGCCGTCGTCACGGTCACCCGCCCGCCGTGGGCGCGCACGAGTGAATCCACGATCGACAGTCCCAGTCCCGCACCACCGCTGGCTCTTGTCCGCGACGAATCTGCGCGATAGAACCTTTCGAAGACCCGTCGGGCGTCCTCGTCGCGCATCCCGGGCCCCGCGTCGGCAACTTCCACAACTGCGCGGTCCGCCTCAGTCCCCACCCGCACGGTCACCGGGGTGGACGCCGGCGTGTGCTGGAGGGCATTGGCGACCAAGTTGGCCAGCACCTGCCGCAGACGGGCGTCATCTCCCGGCACCTCGGGAGTTCCCGGACCGTCGATGACCTCCATCGTGATGCGGCGTTCCGATGCGATGGATTGCGCATCGTGTACGGCGTCGCTGACCAGGCCGAGCAGATCTACCCGACAGCGTTGCAGGGGGCGCTGGGCATCGAGTTGAGCCAGCAGCAGCAGATCCTCCACAAGGCCGGCCATCCGCCGAGACTCGCTTTCGATCCGGGACATCAGCATCTCGACGTCGCGGGCAGCGCCCTGACGGTACAACTCGGCGAACCCGCGGATGGTGGTCAGCGGGGTTCGCAGTTCGTGGCTGGCGTCGGTGATGAAGCGCCGCATCCGCTCCTCGGATTCCCGAGCCTTCTCGGCGGACTGCTCCGAGGAGGCGACAGCACCCTGAATCCGTGCCAGCATGCCGTTCAGGGCGAGCGAAAGCTGACCTACCTCGGTGCCCGGATCACCCTGCGGCACCCTGCTTTCCAAGTGTCCGGCCGCAATCGACGCCGCGGTCTTCTCCACCTCCACAAGCGGTTGCAGGCTGCGGTGCACCACCCAGTAGCCGGCGACTCCCAGCATGAGCAGAACAGCGGTGCCGATCCCCGCCTGCAGGAGTATCAATGACCGAACCGTCGCCGCGACGTCGGACAGATCCACCGCTACCGTGATCAACTCACCGCCGGGGCTGCGCACCGACACCGCACGCCATTTGACCGGCGAATCCCGCAGGGACCCGATGGTGACCGGGACCGAACCGACGTCGTTGCTGTCGGGAAGGTCCGGTCGCGCTTTGCGATCGTTGATGGCCATCCACACACCACCGCTTGGGTCGACGCCCTGAACATAGAAATTCGACGGCGGTCGCGCCGGATTCGGGCCCTCGTCAGGAGCCCCACTGCGGGGCTCCTGCGCCCACCCGGTCGAGGCGTCGAGCAACCTCTCGTCGACGCGGTTGAGCAGGCTGTGCCGCAGGATCGAGGTCACGGCGATCCCCGATGTCAAAAGCCCGCAGGCCGCCAGCAGCAGCATCGCTGCGACCAGACTGACCCGCAGCGGGAACGCCCTGGATTGTCGGGGTGCCATGACTATCGCGGACCCGCCCTCAGCGGGGCTCGCGCAACACATAACCGACGCCGCGCAGGGTGTGCAGCAGGCGGGTATCGCCGGTGTCGATCTTGCGCCTCAGATAGGACACGTAGGACTCGACGACGTTGACGTCGCCGCCGAAGTCGTAGCGCCACACGTGGTCGAGGATCTTCGGCTTGCTGAGCACCGTTCCGGCATTGACCACGAAGTACCGCAGGAGGGTGAACTCGGTGGGCGACAATGACACCGGCCGGCCCGACTTCCACACCTCGTGGGTCTCCTCATCAATTTCGATGTCGGAGAATGTCAGGCGGGGACTGCGCGGCACCCCTTCCGCGCCCTTGCCCGCCCGTCGGAGGATGACCCGCAGTCGAGCCACCACCTCTTCGAGGCTGAACGGCTTGGTGACGTAGTCGTCACCGCCGAGGGTCAATCCGGCGATCTTGTCCTCGAGTCGGTCTCGCGCCGTGAGGAACAGCGCGGGCGCGTCTATCCCATCGGCACGCATCCGGCGCAGCACGCCGAAGCCATCCATCCCCGGCATCATCACATCGAGAATCACCGCGTCCGGGCGGAGTTCCCGGGCCCGGTCCAGTGCGGCCGGACCGTTGCTCGCGGTGTGCACCTCGAAGCCCTGGAAACGCAGGCTCACCGAAAGCAGCTCGACGATGTTGGGTTCGTCGTCGATCACCAGAATCCGCGCCTCCGGAGCCATGTCGGGTCTGGGCTCGGGCACTGCAGGC
>JAHBAP020000330.1 GCA_018500005.2 Mycobacterium sp.
CCCCACGGTTCGGCGCGGTCCAACGCCGCGCTCAAGCACTGTCGGCGCACCGGGCAGGCACCGCACAGCGTCTTGGCCTGCTCCAGGTCAGCGGGGTCCTCGGCAAACCACAGGTCCGGGTCACCGCCCTGACATGGAATCATCGGTCTCTCTCTTTCAGCGCATAAAAAAATGGCCACGGACTTTGAAGTCCGTGGCCTGGGAGTTGTGTTCGTCGCTGGATGACTAAGCGGCGCTCCCGTCCACGGACGAGGTAGCGGCGGCGTGGCGCGCGGCGACGAACATGCCAGAAGGGTATCGGGACACCCCGAGAAGGCACAACCGATTTTCTGACCAGCGGCTTTCCGCCTACTGCGCGGCAGGCTCCGCCGGCTCATCCTCGGTTCGCAGTAGTTCGCGCACCGAGGGCCGGGTGCCGTAGGGCCTCAGCATCGCGCTGGCCGGCCGCGGCCGAACCTTCATCGGCCACCAGAACCAGCGGCCCAGCAGCGCGGCGATCGAGGGCGTCATGAACGACCGGACGATCAGGGTGTCGAACAGCAGGCCCAACCCGATCGTCGTACCGATCTGCCCGAGCACCTGCAGGTTGGAGAAGTAGAACGACCCCATCGTCGCGGCGAAAACCAGACCCGCTGCGGTGACCACCGCACCGGTCGACGCCATCGCCCGGATGATGCCGGTGTTCAGGCCCGCGCCGATCTCCTCCTTGAACCTCGATATCAGCAGCAGGTTGTAGTCCGAGCCGACGGCCAGCAGCAGAATGACGGCCAGCGCCAACACGATCCAGTACAGGTCGATGCCGAACAGCCTCTCCCACACCAGAACCGACAGCCCGAACGAAGCGCCCAGGGACAGTGCGACGGTACCGACGATCACCAGTGCGGCCACGATGCTGCGGGTGATGAACATCATGATCAGCAGGATCAGGCTCAGCGCGGAGATCCCGGCGATCAGCAGGTCGTACTTGGCCGACCGCTGGATGTCCCCGAAGGCCGACGCGGTACCTGCCAGGTAGACCTTCGCCCCCGACAGCGGGGTGCCCTTGAGTGCCTCTTTGACCGACTTCTCGATGGCCGGGATGTGCGAAATGCCTTCCGGGGTGGCGGGATCGCCTTCGTGGGTGATGATCAGCCGTACGGCCTTACCGTCCGGGGACATGAACATCGACATGCCGCGTTTGAACTCGGCGTTCTTGAAGACCTCCGGCGGCAGATAGAACGAACTGTCGTCCTTGGCCTCGTTGAAGGCCTTGCCCATCGCGGTGGAGCCCTCCAGCGCATCCTTGGTCTGCTGCAGCAGGCCGCTCTGGGTGGAGTAATTCTGTTCCAGCAGAGGCTTATTGCGCTCCTGGATGGCCATCTGCTCGGGTATCAGTTCGAGCAGCTGGGGCTGCAGCGCCGTCATCCTGTCCAGCGCGACGCTGATCTTGTCGAACTGATCGGTGAGCTTGTCCACCCCGTCGAGGGCGTCGAACAGCGACCGGAATGTGTAGCAGACCGGGATGTCGTAGCAGTGCGGCTCCCAGTAGAGGTAGTTGCGGATGGGCCGGAAGAAGTCGTCGACGTTGGCGATCTTGTCGCGCACGTCCTTCAGCGCCTCACCGGTCTCGCGGAAGTCCTTCGCCTGGCTGTCGGTGGCCGCGCCGAGCTGCTGCTGTAGGTCGTATTGGCGCTTGATCAAGTCGATGGAGTTGGTGATCTCGCCGATCTGGGTGAGCAGGCTCTGGGCGCTGCTCTGCTGGAACGGCAGCGTCTCCAACTGGGTGGCGGCCTGCATGCTCATCTGGAACGGGATCGAGGTGTTGTCCAGCGGTGTCCCAAGTGGCCGGGTGATGGTCTGCACCAGAGCCACCCCCGGGGTCTTGAACACCTCCTTGGCCACCTTCTCGATGGTCAACATGCTGGCCGAGTTCCGCAGATCCTTGTCGCTCTCGATCACCAGCAGCTCGGGGTTGAGCCGGGCCGAGGAGAAATGCCGTTCGGCGGCCGCGTACCCCTCCACCGCCGGCGTGGTGTCCGGCAGGTAGTTGCGGATGTTGTAGCTGGTCTTGTAGCCGGGCAGGGCCAGCAGGCCGATCAGGGCGATGCCGACCGACACCACCAGGATCGGGCCCGGCCAACGCACGATCGCGGTGCCGATGCGTCGCCACCCCTGGGTGCGCATCTTGCGTCGCGGGTCGAACAGGCCGATGAAGCTGCCCATCGTCAGCACCGCCGGGGCCAGGGTCAGCGCGGCCAGCAGCGCCACCCCGATCCCGACGGCGGCCGGGATGCCGAGGCTGTTGAAGTAGGGAAGCCGGGTGAAGGTCAGGCAGTACAGCGCCCCGATGATCGTCAGGCCCGAGCCCAGCACCACGTGCGAGGTGCCGCGGTAGGTGGTGTAGAAGGCCTCCTCGCGGCCTTCCCCGGCGTGCCGGGCTTCGTGGTATCGGCCGAGCAGGAAGATCACGTAGTCGGTGCCGGCCGCGATGGCCAGCAGGGTGAGCAGATTCGTCGAGTAGGTCGAGAGCCCGATGAAGCCGGCGTTGGACAGGTAGGCGACCACACCGCGGGCCGAGGCCACCTCGACGGCCACGATGACCAGCACCAGCACGGTGGTGAAGATCGACCGGTAGACGATCAGCAGCATCAGGAAGATCACCGCGAAGGTGATGGCGGTGACCTTGTGGGAACTCTTGGAGCCCACCGAGAACTGGTCGTGCAGCAGCGGCGCCAGACCGGCGACGTAGGCCTGCAGGCCCGGCGGCGGTGGGGTGTCGGCGACGATGTCGCGGACCGCCTGCACCGACTCGTTGGACAGCCGCTCGCCGAGGTTTCCGGCCAGGAAAAGCTGGGCGTAGGCGGCCTTGCCATCCGGGCTCTGGGCCCCTGCTGCGGTCAGCGGATCACCCCAGAAGTTCTGGATGTACTGGACGTGCTCGGTGTCGCCGGCGAGCTTGTCCATCAGGGTGTTGTAGTAGGCGTGCGCCTCGGCGCCCAGCGGCTGATCGCCCTCCAGGACGATCATCGCGGCGCTATCGGAGTCGAACTCGCCGAACACGTCGCCGATGTGCTTCATCGCCAGCGACGAAGGCGCGTCCGGGGAGTTCAGCGCGACGTTGCGAACCTCGGCGACCTTCTCCAGCGGAGGAACCGTGGTGTTGGTGAAGACAGCAAGCGCCAGCCAGAACAGCACGATGGGCACTGAGAGGCGGCGAAGCCAGGTGGCCATCCGGTGCCTGGAATGAGTGGGCTGGCCCGTCTGCCGGTGGTCGGTCATCCGGCCCGCCTCATCCGGATTTGTCCAGACAGTAGGTGTAGGCGGCGGTGCCCTCGGACACCTTCTCGACCTTGACGATCCCGTCGATGACGATGCGGCAGCCCAGGTAGCTGCCGTCGCTCGGGGCCATGATGTTGACGACCACCGCCGGTGCGGTGGTGGTGTCGGAGTAGGCC
>JAHBAP020000514.1 GCA_018500005.2 Mycobacterium sp.
CCAGGGCGGCGGTGGCCGCCATCTTCTCCACCCGCCGTGCCCCCAGCACCAGATCCGCGCCGGCCTCGGCGAACGCTGCAGCGAAGGACACCCCGAGACCGGAAGATGCGCCGGTGACGATGACGACTCGTCCGTCGAGCAACCCCATTAGCGCGTCTCCTTCGTGTTGGCACTGGATGCGGAAAGGAAGGCCGGCGACTCACCGCCACCGTGCACCGGGAGCGTGGCTCCGCTGATGTAGGAGGCGGCATCGGAGGCAAGAAAAGCTGTGGCCCAACCGATCTCGTCAGGATGCGCGAGCCTGCCCAACGGAACGGTGGCTGCGACCGCGGCCTGGGACTCGCTGTCCCCGTAGAAGAGTTCGGCCTGTTCGGTGGCCACCATGCCGGCGACAACGGCGTTGACTCGGACCTTCGGTGCCCACTCCACCGCCAGGGTCGCGGTCAGGCTGTCGACGCCGGCCTTTGCGGCCCCGTAGGCCGCGGTACCCGGCGACGGACGACGACCGCTGACACTCGAGATCGAGACGATCGATCCGCCGTTGGCCTGATTCTGCATGATTGCGTTGGCGGCCAGCGACACATTGAGCATGCCCAGCAGATTCAGTTCGACAACCTTCTGATGGAAACGCGGAGACGCATCGGCGGCCAGGGCGAACGGCGATCCGCCGGCGTTGTTAACCACCACATCGAGTCGTCCGTGTTGCGCCACGATGTCGTCGACCATCGCGGCGACCGCATCCGCGTCGCGGACGTCACAGCTGTGGAACTCGTATGGAAGCACGTCGACCGGCCTACGTGCGCAGGTGATCACGAGCGCGCCCTGTCCGGCGAACACCTCGCTGATGCCCGCACCGACGCCGCGAACGCCGCCGGTGACCAGCACGACGCGACCACCGAGACCCAAATCCACCGTGCTAGCCTACCAAGCAAGTGCTTGCTTAGGAGTGCCATGCCGATCACCTCGTCCACCGTCGAACCCGGCATCGTCGCGGTGACGGTCGACTATCCGCCGGTCAACGCCATCCCGTCCCGGGGTTGGTTCGACCTCGCCGACGCCGTTACTGCCGCCGGTCGCGACGTGGAAACTCACGTGGTGATCCTGCGAGCCGAGGGCCGCGGATTCAACGCGGGCGTGGACATCAAAGAGATGCAACGCACCACCGGATTCACCGCGCTGATCGACGCCAATCGGGGATGTTTCGCGGCGTTCAAAGCCGTCTACGAGTGCGCGGTGCCGGTGGTCGCGGCCGTCAACGGGTTCTGCGTCGGCGGGGGCATCGGCTTGGTCGGCAACGCGGACGTGATCGTCGCCTCCGAGGACGCCACGTTCGGCCTGCCCGAGGTCGAGCGCGGCGCACTGGGCGCGGCTACCCATCTGTCCCGCCTGGTCCCCCAGCACATGATGCGCCGGCTGTTCTTCACCGCCGCCACCGTGGATGCCGCGACGCTGCACCATTTCGGCTCGGTGCACGAGGTGGTGCCGCGGGCCGATCTCGACGAAGCCGCACTGCGAGTGGCCCGCGATATCGCAAAGAAGGACACCCGGGTGATCCGGGCGGCCAAGGAGGCGCTGAATCTTATTGACACCCAACGGGTCAACTCGAGTTACCGGATGGAACAGGGGTTCACCTTCGAGCTGAACCTGTCCGGGGTTTCCGACGAACTGCGCGACGACTTCGCGGGTACGAAGAAGGCCGAGTCGTGAGCGGCGGGCAGGAGCGAAGCGACGAGGGACTGGGCCGGCGGCCAGGAGCGGAGCGACCGGGGGAGATCAGATGAAAGACAAACGGACCACCCTCGACGAGGCGGTCGCGCGGATCGAGAGCGGGATGACCATCGGTATCGGGGGCTGGGGATCCAGGCGCAAACCGATGGCCTTCGTCCGCGCACTGCTGCGCACCGACGTCACCGATCTGACGGTGGTGAGCTACGGCGGCCCGGATATCGGACTGCTCTGCTCGGCCGGAAAGATCAACAAGCTCTACTACGGGTTCGTGTCGCTGGACTCGCCGCCGTTCTACGATCCCTGGTTCTCCCGGGCTCGAACCACGGGATCAATCGTGGCCCGCGAGATGGACGAAGGCATGCTGCGCTGCGGGTTACAGGCTGCGGCACAGCGTCTTCCGTTCCTGCCGATCCGAGCTGGACTTGGCAGTTCGGTGCCGGACTTCTGGGACGGTGAACTGGCGACGGTCCGCTCTCCTTACCGAACGGGCGACGGCTTCGAGGACCTCATCGCCATGCCGGCACTGCGCCTCGACGCCGCCTTCGTCCACCTCAACCTGGGCGACAAACGCGGCAACGCCGCCTACACCGGCATCGACCCGTACTTCGACGATCTGTTCCTGATGGCGGCCGACCGGCGGTTCCTGTCCGTGGAGAAGGTGGTACCGACCGACGAACTGGTGAAAGCCGTTCCGCCACAGGCACTGCTGGTGAACCGGATGATGGTCGACCACGTCGTCGAAGCCCCGGGAGGGGCCCACTTCACCACCGCCGATCCCGACTATGGCCGCGACGAGAAGTTCCAGCGCTTCTACGCCCAGGCCGCGACCGATATGGATGGCTGGGCACAGTTCTCGGCCACCTACCTTTCCGGCAGCGAAGCCGACTACCAGGCAGCAGTGCGGCGATTCAGCGCCGAGCAGGGGGCGAAATCGTGATCCAGGTGACCCGGGCCGAGGTGTGCGCAGTGGCCTGCTCCGAGTTGTTCCGCGATGCCGGCGAGATCATGGTCAGCCCGATGACCACCATGGTCTCCATCGGCGCGCGGCTGGCACGACTGACGTTCGCCCCCGAAATCCTGCTGACCGACGGCGAGGCACGGTTACTCGCCGACACCCCGGCCATCGGCGCCAACGGAGCGATCGAGGGCTGGATGCCGTTCGGGCGGGTTTTCGAGACGCTGGCCTGGGGCCGACGGCATGTGGTGATGGGCGCCAACCAGATCGACCGCTACGGCAACCAGAATCTGTCGGCGTTCGGGCCGCTGCAGCACCCGACCCGGCAGATGTTCGGCGTGCGGGGTGCTCCGGGTAACACCATCAACCATGCGACGAGCTACTGGGTGGGAAACCACTCCAGCCGCGTCTTCTGTGACGCCGTCGACGTGGTGTCCGGAATCGGCTGGGAAAAGGTCGATCCCGGGAATCCCGCCTATCGGTTCGTCAACGTGTATCGAGTTGTCAGCAACCTCGGGGTGTTCGACTTCGGCGGACCCGGGCACACCATGCGAGCGGTGTCCCTGCATCCGGGAGTCGAACCCGACGACGTGCGGACCAACACCGCGTTCGAGATTCACGACCTGGACGAAGCGCCCTTGACCCGACTGGCCACCGGCGAGGAACTCGACTTGCTCCGGCAGATCGACCCGAAAGGGTTGCGCGACAAGGAGGTGAAGCTGTGAGAATCCAAACACCGCTGACCCGCCTGGTCGGCATCGAGCATCCCGTCGTGCAGACCGGCATGGGGTGGGTCGCCGGTGCGCGATTGGTGTCGGCCACCGCCAACGCCGGCGGGCTGGGGATTCTCGCATCGGCGACGATGACGATCGACGAACTAGCCACTGCCATCTCCAAGGTGAAGTCCGCCACGGACAAGCCCTTCGGCGTGAACATCCGCGCCGACGCCGCGGACGCCGGTGACCGGGTCGACCTCATGATCCGCGAGGGCGTCAAGGTTGCGTCCTTCGCGCTGGCCCCCAAACCGGAGTTGATCGCCCGTCTCAAGGAAGCCGGCGCGGTAGTGGTCCCGTCGGTGGGCGCAGCCAAACACGCGAAGAAGGTCGCCGGCTGGGGTGCCGACATGGTCATCGTGCAGGGCGGCGAGGGCGGCGGCCACACCGGCCCGGTCGCCACCACCCTGCTGCTGCCGTCGGTGCTCGACGCGGTCGACATCCCGGTGGTCGCCGCCGGCGGCTTCTTCGACGGGCGCGGCCTGGCCGCTGCACTGTCCTACGGCGCCGCAGGGGTGGCGATGGGAACACGGTTCCTACTCACGTCTGATTCCACTGTCCCCGACGCGGTCAAACAGCGGTATCTGCAGGCGGGCCTGGACGGGACGGTGGTCTCCACCCGGGTGGACGGTATGCCGCACCGCGTGCTGCGCACCGGCCTCGTCGAGGACCTCGAAAGTGGCTCGCGCGTAAAGGGATTCACCGCCGCGATCGTCAACGCGGCCAAGTTCAAGAAGATGTCTGGCATGACCTGGGCGTCCATGGTCCGCGACGGGCTGGCCATGCGGCACGGCAAGGAACTCACCTGGTCGCAGGTGCTGATGGCCGCCAACACCCCGATGTTGCTCAAGGCGGGGCTAGTCGAGGGCAACACCGATGCCGGGGTGCTGGCCTCGGGTCAGGTGACCGGGATCATCGACGACCTACCGTCGTGCGCAGAGTTGATCGCAAACATCGTCAACGACGCGATCGAACACCTGCAAACGGCGTCAGACCTGATAAGGGCGTAGCGTCGGGTTCATGGCGGTAGCACCGGAGAGCTGGCCAACCCCTTTTCGCACCCTGATTCGTACCTCGAACAAGTACCTGCTCAACCCGTTGATGCTCCGGCTGGCCGGTAGACGATTCTGGTACGCATCGGTGGTCGAGCACACCGGGCGCCGCTCCGGTAGGAAGTTCTCAACTCCGGTTGTCGCCGATCGGGTGGGCGATGACTTCCTGATTCCGCTGCCCTACGGCACCCAGGTGGACTGGGTGCGCAATGTGCTGACCACAGGACGGGCCACCATCATCCACAAGGGCAAAGCACTGGCCGCA
>JAHBAP020000477.1 GCA_018500005.2 Mycobacterium sp.
AAGGTGCGCATCAGGTGGTCCCACACCAGGGTGAACAGCCCGAAGTTGACGTCCCCGATGCCGGCCCATTTGCGGTGATGGAAGCGGTGGCCTTCGTTGAGGGCCAAGACGTACTTGGCCGGGCCGATGCGGTAGTCGGCGTTGGAGTGCTGCAGCAACAGCTGGATCGCCACCGCCAGGGCCAGCGCGGAGGCCACATTGACGGGCAGGCCGATCAGGATCAGGGGTGCGACACCGGCGGCCATCTCCACGGTTTGGTGCAGCGGGTGTTTCATCAGGCCGTTGAGGCCGTAGAAGCGGGTGATGCTGTGATGCACCGCGTGAAAACGCCACAGCAGCCCGATCTTGTGGCTGGCCAGATGTACGACGGTAATCCCGAAGTCCGCGACCAGGATGGCGGCGAGGACCTGGGCGACGAATGGCCAGCTGTGCGGCCACAACTGGGGCGCGGGGACGATCGCGGCAAGCAGCGGGATCGCGGCGACGCTGGCCAGGATGAGGGTTTCGTTGACCGCGACGTGGATGCGGTCGCGGGCGCCATCGGCGCGTTCGTGGTTCCACTGCGAGTCATACGGAATGATCCGCTCCACCAGGAACGCCGTCGCGATCGCGCCCGCCAGAACCACCAGCAGCCAGTACTTCGGGGCACCGGCCGCGGCCACGGCGATACCCGCGCCGTTGAGACCGATCAGCATGAACGGCACATAGCCGTAGCGGGCCACCGCCTGAACCGCGGTGACAGACGTCGAGGACATAGAAGTCGTGCTCATGCCCTTGATCGTCGCGGTTAACCCTGTGGCCTACCCGTAGTTTTCAGCGAAAAAACAACGATTAGCACTTGCGCGCTGGTGGTCGGTGGGGTTATCCGGTCCAGAGGATGTTGAAGATGATCAGGAGTTCGACGTTGTCATCGACGCGGAAGGATAGGAGCCCGTGCTCGGGGTTGCCTTAGCAATGGAACGATTTTGGGTGTTTTGGTCAACCTTGCGGTTACCCGTATTCGGCGGCATGGGTGCGCCTTGGTATCCGACCCAGGCGTGTGCAGCAGCGTGCCACCTGGCAGGTTAGTTCCGGCGAGCCCGTCGACGACGACTGCGGGGCGGACCCTCGGTGGAGTTTGAAGATCTGCGACAGCGCGGTCTTCGACGATCACGGCTGCGCGGGTCAGGGCGGCGGGGGCACCGATGGTGTAGCGCAGCTTGCTGCCGTTGATCAGGCTGGAGAACAGATGCGACCGAAACTGCGCTCCACGGCGGGACGACCAGCGTGGCCGGCCGTCGACGGTGTTCTACATCAGCCGGTTCGCGCATTGGGCTGGGTACGTGATCGTGCCGGTGGGGTCACAGAGGGGCTTTGTCGAAGTCCAGCCATACCGCGTTGAACACCAAACCGATGACGACGGAGAAGAATCCGAGAAAAATAGCGGTTCGGGCTGCGCCACCGTTGGTGGCCTCGCCCCTGTGGAACCGGCGATACGCGAGTATCCCCATAATTTCGGCCGCCATCCCCGCCAGCCACCCGCCGAAGCCTGTCCACGAACCGAGCAGGGCCACCACACCAATGACCAGAGCAACGGTCCCAAGCCCGTTGCGGGGTGTGGCACTAGCTGATGCCTTTTTCGGCGGGGTGCGCTGGTGAACTAGCCAAGCACCCAATGGGACAAATGCAAGGGCAAGAATCACCCATTCGCCAACTTGGCGCATGAACTCGTGAGCGAGCGCATGGCCAATCCAGTCCTCCACGAACCCTTCCCAGCACACCAAGCACGGACAACCCACGCGGCATCATGACAGCAGACGGTAGACACTGAATGGTGAAATGCCGAGCGAGCGGGTTATTTCCAGCACGCAGCGTACCTGCCGGGTAACAGGCATGAGGCTTTCGTGCGCGGCGAGGTGCCGGAGGTGCGGAACACCATCCCGCCGCCTAGCGGTAGACCGCCGTAGGTAGCCCAGTTTTGAGTCTGGGTCCGGGCTGAGGGCGACGAGCAGCTCTTTCGTCATTGCGACCGGACCGTGGCTGGCGAGGCAGTAGCGCGTCCGCCTGCCCGGGCGACGGCGCGGTAGATGGTTGAACGGGTGACCGGGAAGAGTTCTTCAAGTTCGCCGATCGTGTGCTCGCCGGCGCGGTAGAGCTTGACGAGGTGCGCCTCTTGTCGGGGGCTGAGCTTGGGACGCTTGCCCCGTAACCTCCCCTTGGCGCGGGCCACAGCCATACCCTCCCGCGTGCGGGCGCGGGCAAGGTCGGCCTCGAACTCCGCGATCATCGACAGTGTCGTGAACAGCAGGCGCCCGATCGGGTCGGTCGGATCATGCACCGAGCCGCCGATGTTCAACTTCACCCCCACGGCGGTGAGTTCATCGACGATGTCGCGGGCGTCGGGTACCGAGCGCGCCAGCCGGTCGAGCTTGGTCACCACCAGGGTGTCGCCGCCGCGGCAGGCCGCAAGGGCTTGACACAGACCCGGCCGGTCGCGGTTGGTCCCGGTCAGGCCGTGGTCGACGTAGATGCGTTTCGGGTCGACACCCAGTGCGGTGAGCGCGTCGCGCTGCGCAGTGAGATCTTGATCGGCTGTCGAGACCCGCCCATAGCCGACGCTGATCTGGACCACCCCACCAGTATGCCGGTTAGCCTCCCTCTATCGGGATAGATCACCGAACCAGTCTTACGGGATGGTCAAGGCACCACTGACCCCGTGGTCGTCGTAACGCGCCGAGGAGGTCAAGGGTGGTGTCGGTGGAGGATCGTCATATGAGATGGCCCGCGCTGCTATGGCAGAGCGCCGGGCGCGGCGGCGAGTGTTCTGAGAGGGCGGTAACCGTCGGTGTCGAGTTTGGCGAGTTCGTCGTCGATGTCGACGGTGTACGTGCCGTAGAAATGCACGTTCGCGTGGTGGGTGGGCCAGATGTGGGCGAGAAGTTCGTTGTCGATCTGGCGTCCCAGCCCGCGCAGAGTGTCCACGGCGCGGCCGTGGTATTCCGTGGCCCAGCACACGATCGCATTGGTGACGACGGTCAGGCACCACATCTGTTCGGTCTGCTGCTCGTGGTGGCGTCGCTGTAACGCGCCCTCGTTGGCGTAGGCGAGGTTGCGTTTCAGAGTGTGCACGTTCTCGCCTTTGTTCAGCTGGCGGCCGATGCGCCGTTGATAGGTTTCGTCGGCGAGATAGCGGGCGGCGTAGACGGTTCTGCGAAGCGCCCCGTATTCCTTGATCGCGGCGGTGAGCGTGTTCTGCTGGCGTTTCGACGAACACAGTTTGCCGACCACTAGCGCGGCGGTGGCGTGCCCTCCATGCACCGACGCGGCGACGCGGAGCAGGTCGTCCCAACGCTCGGTGATCAGCTCGGTGTTCAGGCGTCGGGTCAGCAGCGGTCCGGCGAGCGGGTGGCGGGCGGTGAACTGTTGGGCGGTCCCGGTCCGGTAGAGGGTGATTTTGCCGAGGTCGCGGATGCGGGGCGAGAGCTGTTTGCCGACCAAATCGAACAGCGCGAAGTTCGCCAGGGTGGCGCCATGGGTGTCGGTAGCGTGCTCGACGATCGGCAGATCGGTGTCGTTGCCGAGCACCCCGGCCCCAGCTGCTCGATATTCGACTGTTCGATCCCAAGGACAAGCGCATCGCCTACGAGCAGCAGACGACGAAGGCCAAAGCCGCCGGCGAATCGAACTGCCCTCTGTGCGCGCTCGGTGGGGACAACAACAAGACACGGATCTACAAGCAGGACGAGATGGACGCCGATCACGTGACCGCCTGGTCCAAGGGGGGCTCGACGAGCCTGTCCAACCTGACCATGCTCTGCGTTCCCCACAACCGCTCCAAGGGCAACAGGTAGCGCCTGGCATACGAGAGCTACAGGCTGAGGTCGTAGCCGTCGTCGCGGCTGCGGTGCTGGTCGCGGGCGCGTTCTTGGCGGCGGTAGCGCTCGCGGTATTCGGCGATGGCTTGCTCGGCGTCGTGGTGGGCGGTGATGAGGCTGGTGTGGGCCTGCACAAGTCGCCCGACGACAGCGGTGGCGTCCTGGTGCCGGGTGTCGGCCCGGCCGACCTGGTGGGCGGCCCAGGGCGCGTCGGCGGCGAGGGTGTCGGTGAGGTGGCGTTGCGGGCCGGGGTGGTTTCGGTCGGTGATCAACACCAGTTTGAGGTCGTGGCGGGCAGTGATGTTCAGCCACCAGATCAGGGTGTTGGTGGGCAGGTGGTCGGCGCCGTCGAGGACGATGCGGCTGCCCGGTGGGGGTTTCCAGGTCTGGCGACTCAGGTTGTCGGCGGCGGTTTTCCCATCGAGTAGATAGCGCTGGTAGG
>JAHBAP020000339.1 GCA_018500005.2 Mycobacterium sp.
CTCTCTGGGCTGGCGAAAACGGTACCTTCGTCGGTTGGCCCGGTTGTCAATTCGGCGGTCACCTCGGCGCAGAAGCGATCCAGGGGCAGCCCGAAGACGTCTGCGCTCATCGGCTCCTCGAGTAAGCGGCCCAACTGTTCGGCGACGATCACCAGCGCCATGATCAGGACGCTCAGCACGATCCCGGCCACGGTGTCGTGGCCGCCGTCGAGTCGGGTGCATACCAGAATCGCGAAGAACCAGGCCAGACCGCGGATGAACAGATCGTAGAAGCGTGGGATGGGCTGGTGGCGAATCCGTTCCAGACCGCCCGCCGTGTTGACCTGTGCGGTGTTGACGGCGACCAGGACCCGGCGGGCCTGCCGGTCTATCAGTCCCGCGTGGCTAAGCGCGGCGATGTCCCCGGCCTGCCGGTTCAGCAGTTCGATCGCCCGGCAGTCGGCGGGGTCCTCGGGGGTCAGATCGGCCGGATTTCTCGCCGTGGTGGTGCCGCGCAGTTCAGCAGCCAGTTGCCAGGCGTGGCGCGCCTCGCGCCGCCGCATTCGGTCCGCGATGACCGCCATCTCGGGACTGTCGTCGTCGTAGGCGATCAGTGCGTAGTCCAGCGATCTGGCGTTGACGACGATGCCGGTCCACAACGTCCGGGCCTCCCACCACCGGTTGTAGGCATTGCGGTTGCGGAACCCGATGAAAATCGACACCACGATGCCCATCAGCGGAACGACGGGGGAATCCGCCTGCAGCGGAACGAACTTCATCAGTACGGCCATCCCATCGGCGACGACCAGCAACGCGAGCAGGTCGTAGCGGAATCTCCACATGACCTGATAGACGATTCGGGCGCTCATCGTGGGCCCAGAAGATCGGCGGTCAGTCCCGTGCAGAAACGGTCCATCGGCAGGCCGAACACGCCCGGGCTCATCGGCTCCTCGAGCAGGCGGCCGAGTCGCTCGGCGATGATGAACAGCGCCATGATCAGGATGCTCAGCAGTATCCCGGTGGCGCTGTCGTGGCCGCCGCCCGACAGACGGGTGCACACGAGGACCGCGAAAAACCAGGCCAGACCGCGGATGAACAGGTCGTAGTAGCGCGGAATCGGCTGGTCCCGGATGCGTTCCAGGCCGCCGGCGGCCGCAGCCAGGGCGGTGTTGAGGTTGACCAGCACGGTTCGTCCCTGGGCATCGGTCATGCCCGTCCGGGTCATCTCGCCGATATCGGCGGCCTGGCGGGCCAGTAGATCGCCGCTGCGGGCATCGACGGGATCCTCGAGTGTCAGCGCGGACACCGCGGAAGACGTTGGTGCGCCTTGCATTTCGGCGGCCAGTTGCCAAGCGTGCCGGGCCTGTCGGCGCCGCATCCGGTCAGCCAGAGCGGCGGTTTCCGGCGTCGGATTTCCCACCGCGACCAGGGCATTGCTCAACGACCTGCCGTATCCGACCACCGAACCCCACAGGGTACGGGCCTCCCACCACCGGGCGTAGGCGTTGCTGTTGCGGAAGCCGATGAAGATCGACACCACAATTCCCAGCAGTGGCACTACCGGAGCCGCGGTCTGGAGCGGCAGGACGTCGACCAGCACAGCCATCAGCGCGGCCACCGCGAGCACCGCGAGCAGGTCGTAACGGATCCGCCACGCCACCGCGCCGACGACTCGGAGCACCCCAGGACCGCGGGTAACAGACCGTTCGTCGGTGGCCATCACGTCGTGGATTCTGGCACGCATGGTCCGCCGTCACACCACCATCGCGGTGTCGGCGGTGAACAGGTCCGCTGCCTCGGCGCTGATCCAGGCCCGGGCGTCACCGAGCAGTCCGGCCCCGCGGGCGAAGGCGATGCCGTCGACGACGGAGGGGACAGCGGTGTCCTCGGCGACGATCTCGATGCGGTAGGCCGTCGTGATGTGCTTGGCGATCTTGCGGCCGCGGTAGGACTCGACCGCGATGGCGGACCGGCTGAAGGATTGTGTCTCGTTGACGGTGACCGATACCACGCCTTCGTAGGGCAGGGCGGTGGACAGCGCCTCCGGGGAGATCTGGTCGGCGATGACGGTGATGATCTTCATGGTTCGCGTGGCCTTTCGGATGGTGATCTGACAGCACCGACTTTGCCGGTCGCCGGCCGCATCGAAGATCCGCCGGGCGGCCCTCTTCCGGGATGACCTGGCCGTCCTCCGATCGGAGGACGGGAACCTAGAACCAGTTCTCGCGCATCTCCAGCGTCGTGCGGTCCAGCGATTCGAGAAGATCGAGTTGGGGGGCTGTCCTGGGCAGTTCGTAGCGGAAGAAGTAGCGCGCTGCCTGACGTTTGCCGTCATAGAAATCGCCGGTCCGAGCGTGGGCGGCCAGCTCCTGTTCCAGCCACATCCAGGCGACGACGATATGCCCGAAGGATTCCAGGTAGACGACGCTGTTGGCCAGTGCGGCCTCGACGTCACCGGAGCCGAACATTGCTGCCGTAACAACCAGCAGGCGCTGCCATGCGGCGTCCAATTGTGTTGCCATCTCAGCGGTTTCCCCGCCGAGCTCAGTGGCGCCCGTCACGGTTTTCCCCACTGCTTCGCCCAGTGCGGCCAGGTTGGCGCCGTTGCGGTGGGGCACTTTACGGCCCAGCAGGTCCAGGCTCTGGATGCCGTGGGTGCCCTCGTGGATCGGGTTGAGTCTGTTGTCGCGGTAGTGCTGCTCGACGTCGTACTCACGGCTGTAGCCGTAGCCGCCGTGTACCTGGATGGCCAGGCTGTTGGCCTCGAGACACCACTGCGACGGCCAGCTCTTGGCCACCGGCGTCAGGATGTCGAGCAGCATGGTCGCCTTCTCGCGCTCCTGCTCTGATTCGGAACTAGCCTGCAGGTCAAAGAGTTTGGCGCAATAAAGCAACAGTGCCAATCCGCCCTCGACGTAGGACTTCTGCGCCAGCAGCATGCGCTTGACGTCGGCATGCTCGATGATCGGGACCTGCTGTATCGCAGGATCTTTGGACGTGACGGGTCGGCCCTGCGGGCGTTGTCGGGCGTATGCGAGCGACTTCAGGTACCCGGTGTAGCCCAGTGCAACCGCGCCCATCCCGACTCCGAGTCGCGCTTCGTTCATCATGGTGAACATGTAGGCGATGCCGCGGTGCGGCTCACCGACCAGATATCCGACCGCCCCGGCCTGGCCACCGGGGGTGAAGGTCCCGTCGCCGAAGTTCAACACGGTGTTGGTGATGCCGCGCTGTCCCATTTTGTGATTCAGTCCGGCGAGGCTGACGTCATTGCGCTCAGCTACGGTGCCGTCGGCGTTGACCAGGTACTTGGGCACTATGAACAGTGAGATGCCTTTGGTGCCGGGCGGTCCGCCGGGGATCTTGGCCAGCACCAGATTGACGATGTTGGAGGTCATCTCGTGCTCGGCTCCGGAGATCCACATTTTGGAGCCGAACAGCCGGTAGTTGCCGTCGGGTTGCGGCACGGCGCGGGTGGTGATGTCGGCCAACGAGGAACCGGCCTGGGTCTCAGAGAGGGCCATGGTGCCGGAGAACCGGCCGTCCAGCATGGGTTTGACGAACATCTCGACTTGTTCGGGGGTGCCGAAGGTGGACAGCAGGTTGGCGTTGGCCATCGTCAGCATGAGGTAACCGGAGGTGCTTACGTTGGCCGCGGCGAACCAGGCGAAGGCCGCCTGCGCCACCGTGGTCGGCAGTTGGGCACCGCCGAGGCGCTGGTCCATCGTCATCGCGATCAGGTCGGCCCGGGCGACTGCGTCCAGTGCCTCCTTCACCTCGGGGATGACGGTGACCCGCTGGCCGTCGAAGGTCGGTTCGTGGGCGTCGCTCATTTTGTTGTGGTTGGCGAAGTACCGGGTGGCCAGTTGCTCGGACAGGTCCAGAACGGCATCGAAAGTGTCCCGGGAGTGCTCGGAGAATCTCGGCCGTTCGGTCAGTTCGTCGATGCGCAGCCAGTCGTAGAGGAGGAAATCCAGGTCGCGACGCGATAACAACATCGACTGCATGTACCCAGTCTGGCTCAGGATCCGCAGCAGCCCCCGGCGGGCTGGACCGGCTCGGACGCCGGCGGCGCCTCGAAGAATGTCTCGGTGTCGGCAAGCTTGGTGTAGACCTCCCACCGCTCGCCGTCGGGGGCGCCGACCCACACCTTGTCCTGAAGTGCGAAGCAGCACGTGGTGCCGATCTCCTCCTCGGTGAACAGGCCCTCGGCGGTGAGCCGCGCGATCTCGCTGTGCACCTTCTCGCTGGAATCCACCTCTACGCCGAGGTGGTTCAGCGTGCCGCCCTCGCCCGGATTCTCCAGCAGCACCAGTTTGAGGGGCGGCTGTGCGATCGTGAAGTTGGCGTATCCGGGCTTGACCTTCGCCGGTTGGGTGCCAAAGAGCTTGGAGTAGAACATGATTGCCTCGTCGAGATTCTCGACGTTCAGCGCTAGTTGGATCCGCAACACGGGGGCCTCCCCAGGGGCTTTGTCGAAAGTGCTCTGACGGAACCAGCCTCCCACCTTTTTGATATATGTCAATACATCTGTCATGATGGGGTCATGCCCAAGGCGCTTCCGGTCATCGATATGTCCGACCCGGTCTGCTGCGCTCCGATTGCCGCCGGTCCGATAAGTGACGCCGCGGCCCTTGAAGTGGCGCTGCGCCTCAAAGCGTTGGCAGACCCGGCCAGGGTCAGGATCATGTCGCTGTTGTTCTCCTCGTCGGCCGGCAAGGAGAACAGTCGCGACCTTGCGGCCGCGATCGGGGTCAGCGAGCCCACCGTCAGCCACCACCTGACCCAGTTGCGCAACGCGGGTCTGGTGGAGTCGGCGCGCCGGGGAATGTCCGTCTACCACCGGCCGCAGTTGTCGGCGATGACTGCGCTGTGTTCTGTCATCGATCCGAATTGCTGTCGCTGACGAGGGGAGATTCGCCATGACGAAAACGGCCAGCCACGACGACACCGCCGGCGTCGTCGCCCGGCTATCCACCCTCGACCGGTTCCTGCCGGTGTGGATCGGAATCGCGATGGCGACCGGTCTGCTGCTGGGCCGACTGGTCCCGGGGCTCAGCGACGTGGTTTCGGCGGTACAGGTCGACGGCGTCTCGCTGCCGATCGCTCTGGGACTGCTGGTGATGATGTACCCGGTGCTGGCCAAGGTGCGCTACGACCGGTTGCGGTCGGTGACCGCTGACCGGAGATTACTTTTCGCCGCTCTCGGGTTGGTCTGGCTGATCGGGCCGGCGTTGATGTTCGCGCTGGCCTGGATCTTTCTGCCCGACCTGCCGGAGTACCGAACCGGCATCATCATCGTGGGTCTGGCACCCTGCATCGCGATGGTCATCATCTGGAATGACCTGGCGCTGGGGGACCGGGAGGCTGCCGCGGTCCTGGTCGCAATCAACTCCGTGATCCAGGTATGTTTCTTCGCCGCACTGGCATGGTTCTATCTATCTGTTCTGCCGGGCTGGCTGGGCATGAACCAGACCGCGATCGACGCCTCGCCGTGGAAGATCGCGAAGTCCGTGCTGATCTTCCTCGGCGTCCCCTTAGTCGCGGGCTACCTGACCCGCCGCTATGGCGAAAAGGCAAGGGGGAGAGATTGGTATGAGACCAAGTTCCTGCCCCGAATCGGACCGTGGGCGCTGTACGGCCTGCTTTTCACCATCGTCATCCTGTTCGCTCTGCAAGGTGAGCAGGTCACATCCCGGCCGTGGGATGTGGTGCGGATCGCGCTGCCATTGCTGGCCTATTTCGCGATCATGTGGAGTAGTGGCTACGCGCTGGGAACCGTTCTGGGACTGGGATATCCGCGCACGGTGACTCTGGCGTTCACCTCGGCGGGCAACAACTTCGAACTGGCTATCGCGGTGGCCATCGCAACCTTCGGTGCCGCCTCGGGGCAAGCCCTGGCCGGGGTGGTCGGACCTCTCATCGAAGTGCCGGTGCTGGTAGCGCTGGTGTACGTCTGTCTCTTATACACATCT
>JAHBAP020000520.1 GCA_018500005.2 Mycobacterium sp.
ACCGGTGCCGAGGTTTGGTGCGCCGATGCCGGCCGCGGTGATCACCGCGGCCGGCATCGGCGCACCAAACCTCGGCACCGGTGTCGCCACCGGTTCGGTTTCGGCCAGCGATGCGGACGGCGACACGCTCAGCTTCTCGGGTTCCACGACAGCCAAGGGCACCGCGGTGGTGTCGGCCAACGGCGCGATCACCTATACCCCGACCACTACCGCCCGGCACGCGGCCGCGAAACTCACTGCCACACAAGCGGATAAGGCGGACACCTTCACCGTCACGGTGAGCGACGGCCGTAGTGGAACCGCCAGCACGCCGCTGACCGTCGCCATCGCCCCGGTCAACGCGGCGCCGACCGGAACCGCCAACGCCGGGTTGCCCGACGCTGTCACCGGTGTGGTGGCCGGTGCGTTGATCGGCGCCGACCTCGACGGCGATGCGCTGGCCTACTCCGGGACCACCACCACCTCCAAGGGCACCGTGACGGTGTCGCCGACCGGCGGCTTCACCTACACACCCACCGCGCTGGCCCGCCACATCGCCGGACTGTCCGGTGCCACCCAGGCCGACACCACCGACACGTTCACGGTCACCATCGTCGACGGCTACGGCGGCACCGCCAACGTCCCGGTGACCGTCGCCGTCGCGCCGGCCGGCATCACCTTCAACTTCGTCTACGGCACCGGGTCGCAGTACTGGACCCCCGAGGCCCGGGCGGCTCTGAACACGGCCGCAACGCGATTGGCATCATCCATCGTGGTCGACAAGCCGGTCACCGTCACCTACGACGTCGTCGGCGACAACGACATCGCATCCGGTTGGATCGGAACGTCTTACGCGAAGTTCAGCAGCAACCGCGCCGGCTATTTCGGCAACGTGGTGCAGAACCTCATCATCACCGGCGTGGACTCCAACGGGACGGCCACCGACAGTCAGATCGGCATGAACTTCGCCTACCCGTGGGCGCTGGGCGACACCGTGCCCAGGAACCAGTACGACTTCCAGTCGGTGGCCACCCACGAACTGGTGCACACCCTCGGCATCATGACCGGCCTGGGCAGCCCTACCTCGATCGACCGCAACTGGACCACCTACGACAGCTATCTGGTCACCGTAAGCGGCATCGATCCCATCGGCGCCGACTACGTGTGGAACTCGACGTACACGCCCAACCTCACCGGCGCCAACGGCGGCCTGTACTTCGCCGGCCCGAATGCCGTTGCGGCATACGGCGGCCCGATTCCGATCTACACCCCGGGCACGCGGGCCTCCGGTACGTCGCTGGTGCACCTCGATCCGGCCGACGCCCCGCCGGGAACCACCTACCTGATGGACCCGACCGACGGCTTTGGCCTCGGCGTGCGGACGCCGACCGCGGTGGAATTGGCCATGCTGCAGGACCTGGGCTACACCGTCTACCAGCCGGCGACGGTGTTCTTCTTCGGGATCGGCTTGCTGCGCCGGCGCCGGCGCAGTTAGGCGCCGCCCATCAGCGAGCGCCACTGCTCCAGGTTGGACACCCGGTAGACGTAGTTGCTGTGTTTGACCTCCGAGAGGCTCGCGCTTGGCTCCACCGAATACCAGTGGCCCGGGAACACCGTCGGATCCCCGGAGAGCGCGGCCAACTGCTGCAGGCTGCGGAACATCTCATCGACGTCTCCGCCGGGGAAGTCGGTGCGACCGCAGCCGTCCAGGAACAGGGTGTCCCCGGCGACGAGTCGGCCGTCGAGCAGGAAGCACTGGCTGCCCGGGGTGTGGCCGGGGGTGTGCAGCAACTCGATCTCGATATCACCGACGTTGACCTTGTCGCCGTGGTGATGGGAGGTCAGATCGCTCATCGGAATGCCGGTGACCCGCGAAACCCATTGTGCTTCATGGGTGTTGACGTGAACCGGAACGCTGACCCGTTCCAGCAGTTCGGCCAGGCCCTTGAGTTCGAAGCCCATCATCGACCCGCCCACGTGGTCGGGATGATGATGGGTGACCAGCACCCCGGACAGTCGCATCCCGTCGGCCTCCAGGGTGTCGAGCAGGTCTCCGGCGGCGTAGGCGGGGTCCACCATCACCGCCTCGCCGGTCTCCCGGTCGCCGATGAGGTAGGCGAAGTTGCGCATCTGCTGGGCGATCACGTCGTCGGCGGCGAAGTCACGGCCGGAGAGCAACTGGCGGAAATAGAGGCGGTCTGATCCCATGGCACAACCCTAGGCCGCGGCTACGATCATGCGGCACACAAAGCGAGGAGGAATCCGTGAGCGTCAGCCGTCTTCTGGTCCCGGTCACGGCGCTGGCCGTCGCCGCCGCACCCGCAGTGATGCCGGCCCCGGCGGCTGCGCCGACCCCGCCCCTGGTCCACGTGGAGGCTGTCCAACTGGCCGGGATCGGTCAGAACATCTACAACGCCATCACCCCGATCGTGCAGACCGTCGTCGGCGACGTCTCCTACCTGATCAACTTCATCCCGTTGGCCGGCGGCATCGTGGCCGCCCAGATCAACATCGACTACTTCCAGGGCATTCAGCCGGCCATCGCGGCCACTGTCGATTACGCCGCTGCGCTGCTGCACGCCCCGCGGGATTTCTTCCCGATCACGCGCGCCTACGTCGACACCCTGGTCGGCATCCAGTACGACCTGGTGTCCGCGCAACTTCGGTTCCTCGGC
>JAHBAP020000386.1 GCA_018500005.2 Mycobacterium sp.
CCGTCGCCGTCCGGGAACTCGTGGCGCACTGGGAGAGTAACGGCGTCATGGCCCGCGAGGTCGCCGTCGATGTCGCGTCGCACTCCCCGCAGGTAGAGCCGATCCTGGAGGATCTGGTCGCCGAACTCGCGGACCTGACGCCGCGTGATCCGGAGGTGCCGTACTACTCATCCACGCTCTGGGATCCGCGGGACCGGCCGAGCTTCGATGCCGACTACTGGGCGGAGAACCTGCGCTACACGGTGCGATTCGCCTCCGCCGTGCAGGCCGCTCTCAATGACGGATTCCGGGTGTTCGGCGAACTCGCCCCGCACCCGTTGCTCACCCACGCGGTCGAGCAGAACGCAAGCAGCCTGGACATGCCGATCGCAGCACTGGCCGCGATGCGCCGCGAACAGGAGCTTCCATTGGGTCTGCGCGGGTTCGTCTCGGACCTGCACAGCGCTGGTGCGGCAATCGAGTTCGCCACGCTCTACCCGAATGGCGAGTTGATCGATGCCCCGCTGCCGACCTGGACCCACCGCGAACTCATGCTCAGCCGGGAGGACCAGGATCAACCCGGGCACGGTAGTTCGGTGGTCTCGGTTCATCCACTGCTCGGCGCGCACGTGCACCTCGACGAGGAGCCTGCCCGGGACGTCTGGCAGGGCGAGGTCGGCACCGATGCGCACCCGTGGCTCGCCGACCACATGATCCACAACATCGCTGCCCTGCCCGGCGCGGCGTATTGCGAGATGGCCTTGGCGGCTGCCCTCGCGGCACTCGGTGAGCAAGCCGAGGTCCATGAGATCCGGTTCGAGCAGACCCTGCTGCTAGATGAGCAGACCCCGATCTCGGCCTCGGCCACCTGGCGGTCGCCGGACATCCTGGACTTCGCGGTCGACAGTCGCACCGAGGGCGAACGGGTGCGCCGTTCCGGCGCGGTGCTGTGTTCCGTCGGTGAACCGCAGGGGGTCACGAACCACGATGTCGCGGCCCTACTTGCCGCGCACCCGGCCCGTTCCGACGGCGACGATCTGCGCAAGGCCTTCGACGCGGTCGGAATCCAATACGGCCCCGCGTTTTCCGGGCTTGCCGCGGCCTACACCGCAGAAGGTGAAGTCACGTCGGTCTTCGCCGAGGTGGCGCTGCCGAGTTCGATTCGCTCCCAGCAGTCGGCCTATGGCGTACACCCCGCACTGCTGGACGCCTGCTTCCAGTCCGTCGTCGTGCATCCGACTGTTCAGAACGCCGGCGCCGGGGGCCTGCTGCTGCCGGTCGGGGTACGCCGACTGCGACTTCACCACCAGGCGCGCAACGCGCACTACTGCCTGACCACGGTGACGGCCACCCGCGCCGGCGAGTGCGAGGCCGACATCGAGATCATGGATCAGGCCGGAACGGTTCTGCTGACCGTCGAAGGCCTGCGTATGTCGGCCGGTGTCTCCGACGCCGAGCAGGCCAATCGGATCCTCAACGAGCGACTGCTGACCATCGAGTGGGATGAGCGCGAACTGCCCGAGTCCCAGTCCGAAGGGGGGCGCTGGCTGGTGTTCAGCACCGGCGACGGCGCCGAGGCGCTTGCCGGCCACATCGTCGATGAATTGAATTCCTCTGCAGCAGAGAATAATTCAGCACCCTCGCGGTGGATGGCGCTCGACGATCCGGCGCAGATTCGTGCCGAGCTGACCTCCAGCACCGTCGCCGAACCCTGGACCGGCATCGTGTTGGTGACCCCGCCGTCCGGGTCTATCGCCGACCCGGTGGGCCGCGGCCGTGACCACGTCGCACTACTGGTCAACGTGGCCCGCGAACTGGCCGAACTGCCCGGCGAGCCGCCCCGGCTGCATCTGGTGACCCGCAACGCGGCCACCGTCATGCCCGAGGAACGCGCCAACCTCGAGCAGGCCGGACTGCGCGGGCTGATGCGGGTCATCGACTCCGAGCATCCGCACCTGAAGGCCGGTGCCATCGACATCGACGGCGCGAGCGATCCAGTGCTGATCGCCCGTCAACTGCTCAGCGGTTCGGCCGAGGACGAGACCGCCTGGCGGGACGGGCGCTGGTACACCGCCCGACTGCTGCGCGGACCCCTGCGGCCGGGCGATCGTCGCACCACAGTGGCCGATTGCGCCAGTGATGGTGTGCGCCTTGAGATCCGCAATCCGGGCGACGTGGAGTCGCTGGAGTTCAACGCATTCGAACGGATCCAACCCGGCCCCGGCCAGATCGAGGTCGCGGTGCGGGCTTCGAGCATCAACTTCGCAGACGTCCTGGTGGCTTTCGGCCGATACCCGACCTTCGAGGGCTACCGCCAGTTGCTCGGCATCGACTTCGCCGGCGTGGTGACCGCGGTGGGCCCCGGCGTCACCGAACACAAGGTCGGAGACCACGTGGGCGGTATGTCGCCCAACGGGTGCTGGGCCACCTTCGTGCTGTGCGACGCCCGGCACGCCGTCACCCTGCCCGCGGCGGTTCCGGTCGAGGAGGCCGCCGCCATTCCGACTGCCTCGGCGACGGCCTGGTACGGGTTGCACGATCTGGCCCGGATCAGCCCGGAGGACAAGGTGCTGATCCATTCCGGCACCGGCGGTGTCGGTCAGGCTGCGATCGCCATCGCCCGCGCGGTGGGGTGTGAGATCTTCGCCACCGCTGGCAGCGACGACCGTCGACAGGCGTTGCGGGACATGGGAATCGAGCATGTTTATGATTCCCGCAGTCTTGATTTCGCCGACCGGATTCGCGACGACACCGACGGCTACGGCGTCGACGTGGTGCTGAACTCGCTGCCCGGTGCGGCCCAGCGAGCGGGTATCGAACTGCTGGCCTTCGGCGGTCGGTTCATCGAGATCGGCAAGCGCGACATCTACGGCGACACCCGGCTCGGGTTGTTCCCCTTCCGCCGCAACCTCTCGCTCTACGCGGTGGACCTGGCGCTGCTGACCCACAGCCATCCGAAGACCGTCCAACGGCTGCTGACCGAGGTATACGAGCAGACCGCGGCCGGTGTGCTGCCGATGCCGCCCACCACCCACTTCCCGATCACCGAGGCCGCCACCGCGGTGCGTCTGGTCGGCGGCGCGGGCCACACCGGAAAGGTGCTGCTCGACGTACCTCATCACGGCGCACTTCCGGCGGTCGTACCGCCGGCCGAGGTTCCGGTGTTCCGGACCGACGGTTCCTACATCCTTACCGGCGGCCTCGGCGGCCTGGGCCTGTTCCTGGCCGGGGAG
>JAHBAP020000050.1 GCA_018500005.2 Mycobacterium sp.
GGGGCGGTGATCCAGGTCGGCCACGGCGGCAACGTCGTCTTCCGCGAGGCTTACGGCTCCCGCAAGCTGCCCGGCCAGCCCGGACTCGACGGACGGCCCGCACCCGACCAGCCGATGACGGTGGACACCATCTTCGATCTGGCGTCCCTGACCAAGATCATCGTGACGACGACCGCCGTGCTGCAGCTCTACGAGAAGGGCGATGTCGCACTCGACGAACCCGTGCAGACCTACCTGCCCGAGTTCAACCCGGCCAACGACCCGCGCCGCGCGCAGGTGACGATCCGGATGTTGCTCACCCACACCTCCGGCATCGGCGGCGATCTGAGTCACCAGGGCCCTTGGGGCCTGGCGGCGGCGGACAAGGCCGACGGCATCCGTCGGGCACTGACCGCGCCGCTGGAGTTCGATCCCGGCCAGACGTTCCACTACTCCGACATCGGCTTCATCATCCTGGGCACGCTGGTCGAGAAGTTCTCCGGTGAACCGCTGGACGTCTACGCAGAAAGGAACATCTTCGCCCCGCTGGGCATGACCGACACCAGCTATCTGCCCGCCGCCAAGGCCTGCGGTCCGTACCGGATCCTCGGCAACGCAATCACTTTCGATCCCGGCAAAACCCCGCCCGCCTCCTGTCCGGACGGTACCTGGAACACCGACGTGCTGGACCGCATCGCGCCGACCGCCCGCGACGAGGACACCCCCGGGATCAACCCGGACTTCGACCGCTCGCTGCGGAGCACCGTCCACGACCCGACGGCCCGCCGGATGGGCGGCGTGGCCGGCAGTGCGGGCGTGTTCTCGACGGCACCCGACGTCGGGAAGTACTCCCAGGCACTGCTCGATCGTCTCGCCGGACGGCCGAGCCCCTTCCCGCTGAAACAGTCGACCCTGGAGATGATGACGACGCCGCAGCAGCCGGCGGCCGTGAGCAACGGGGTCCGCGGCTTCGGCTGGGACATCGACACCTACCAGTCCAAACCGCGCGGCGCGATCTTTCCTGTCGGCAGCTTCGGCCATACCGGGTTCACCGGGGTGTCGCTGTGGATCGACCCCGGAACGGACAGCTACGTGGTGGTCCTGGCCAATGTCATCCACCAACGCGGCGGGCCGCCGATCGTCACGCTCAGCGGAGACGTGGCGACCGCGTCGGCGCGCGCCTTGCATCTCTACGGCAGCTGACATTTACTCACTCGAATGGCTATCCGATTCGTTCGTTGCGCCGCGGTTCTCGCGATGATTCTGCTGTGTGCCGTCGGCGCACCGTGGGCGTCCGCCGAACCGGGGATGGACCGCTACACCGATCCGGTCAACGGGTGGTCGATCGGCTATCCCGTCGGTTGGCGGGTTGACGGGTCCGATCCGGCGGCCGTCCTGATTCACGATCCGGAAAACCAGGCGCTGGTGAGTATCCGCGTCATGCCGACCGACCTCCCGCTCAACGCGGTCGCCAATCAGATGATGGCCGCCCAGGCACCGGCACTGCAGCAGAAGCAATTGACCTGGACTGTCACGGGGCGGCAGTTGATCACGATGCCGAACGGCACGCCCGCGGTCGACATCCGCGGCGACCTGGTGCCCGGCGGGAGGTCCCATCAACTGTATTTCGTCAAGGGTGGCAGAGCTTTCGGGATCGACGCCGAGACATACATTCCGTTCTGGGACAAGTTCAGCGCTGACTTCGACCGGATCCTGCTGTCCTTCGGTCTACCGGCTTAGCGCCTCGGACTGTTCAGGCGCGGCGATGAAGTCCGCAATCAACTCGGCCACCTCAGTGGGGCGTTCCGCGTGCGGGAAATGCCCGACGCCGGCCAGCACCTCCAGTCGCACATCGGGCCGGACAGCTTGGGCCGCATAGGCGTGCTTGACCGGGATGATGTTGTCCCGCTCTCCCCAGATCGCCATCACCGGGAAATCCGTTCGGGCATTGAGACGGTTCAATGCGCTGACCGCCTGGCCGCGATGATCGACGACAGAACGAAGGGTGCGCAGGAAGGCCTGCCGGGTCGGGCCGTCGGACAGCGAACCGTAATGGCGCAGAAGTTCCTCCCCAAGAGGCGATTCGAGTCCCATCTTGCGCATCCAGGCCAGCGCGCGCTCACCCGGCGACACCAGCCGCCGGGCAGCGATGACGGGCAGCACTAATTCGGCGCCGGGTAGGGTCGCCGCACGCAGGAGCAGGCCGACGTCCGGTCCGAGTCCGCCACTGGCGATGAGAACCAGGCGATCGACGTACTCAGGGTGTTGGTAGACGAACTGCATGGCGATGCCACCGCCGAGGGAGTGCCCGACGACGGTCGCCCGGCTGAGCCCGAGTTGGTCGAGAATGTCGCGAACCAGCACCGACAGCGCGCCCAGCGAGTAATCGGTTCGCGGTTTGGCGGAATCACCATGGCCGAGCAGATCCGGGGCGATCACCCGGAACCTCCCCGACAGCGGGCGCAGCAATGACCGCCACGTCTGGGAACTGCCGGCAATGCCGTGCAGCAGCAGAATGACGTCCCCGCTGCCCTCGTCGAGATAGGCGACTTGTTCGCCATGCCAGTCGAGATACTTCATCTCAGGCATGCACAGACCTTCCCGCCGAGCCAATCCGCACTACAGTGAACATTCGTATACTGTGAGACGGATCCGAATCCCCTGTCAAGCTCATACATCCGATTGTGCGGTGGTTCACAAAGGTGAATGGATGTACACCCAACGCCGTTTCTACCGTATTGCTGCACAATGGTGGCCATGGGCAGGAGCAGGGGTCGGCGCGGGGTTGTCGTGTTTGCCACCATCGCGATGCTCGCCGTCGGACTGGGACTCGGACCCGGACTGGCCGCGCCCGCGTCGGCAGAGACCCCGGAGGAGAAGTTCATCCGGGACCTGCAGCACGCCAACGCTGTGGTGACCTCCATCCCGAGCACGCCTGATCGCTGGGTGAAGGCCGGCTACGGCTCGTGCAACCGGATCCAGTCGATGATCGCCCAGGGCCTGCCCGCGCGCGCGGCGATCAACAACGAGGTGATAGCCGCGACGACGTTCAACGCCATCAGCCGGCAGAACGCCGTCGCCCTGGTGACCTACGCGGTCCTGGACCTGTGTCCCGGTGTCGTGCCGCCTCGCGAAAACGTGCCCCCGATCCCGAACCCCTGAGATCGTTAGGATTCGGCGAAACGATGGAGTTTTCACAAATGGAGTTTTCGCAATGGGCGCAACGCTGATTTCGGGCACAAGAATCCGGACACCGATTCGATCTGTTCGGCCCTTGCCTACGCGGATCTGAAGACGGAGATCGGCGCCGACGTCGAACCCGTCCGACTCGGCTCGGTGAGCGCTGAAACGCAGTTTGCGCTCGACAGTTTCAAGGTGAACGCGCCCCGACTGGTCGAGTCGGTGGCCGCCGAAGCATCACAGGTCATCCTGGTCGACCACAACGAGCGTCAGCAGAGCGCGAGCGACATCGATGCGGTCACCATCGTCGAGGTCATCGACCATCACCGGATCGCCAACTTCGAAACCGCGGGCCCGCTGTACTACCGCGCCGAACCGGTCGGCTGCACCTCCACGATCGTGCTGAAGCTGTTCAAGGAGAAGGGCGTCGCGGTGCGGCCCCAGACTGCCGGGCTGATGCTGTCCGCCATCATCTCCGACACGCTGTTGCTCAAATCTCCGACGTGCACGCCCGAAGACGTCGCCGCAGCTCACGAACTGGCTTCCATCGCCGGGGTCGACCTGCACTCCTACGGCCTTGAGATGCTGCGCACAGGAGCGAGTCTGGCGGACAAGTCGATCGCACAGTTGGTCTCCCTGGACGCCAAGGAGTTCACGATGGGTGGCTCGAAAGTGGAGATCGCCCAAGTCAACGCCGTCGACGTCGAGCAGGTGCTGTCCCGGCAGGCCGAGTTGGAAGCCGCGCTACAGAAGATCGTCGCCGACAAGAGCCTGGATCTGTTTCTGTTCGTAGTCACCGACATCCTCAACAGCGATTCGATCGCCGTCGCGATCGGACCGCGGGCATCGGTCGTCGAGTCCGCCTACGGCGTCACCCTGGCGGACAACCGCGCCCTGCTCGCCGGGGTCGTGTCACGCAAGGCACAAATCGTGCCCGTGCTCACCGCGGCGTTCAGCGGGAGCTGAGCGCGTCGAGAATCCGTCTCATCTCCGTCACCTCGTCGGGATCGATGCCGACGGACTCGAGGTTCTCGACCATCGCCGGATTGGTGTACCCCATGGCTGACGGCCGATTCGAGCGCGCCGAACTGTGAAAGGCCCTGGCCCCGGTGAACTTTGCCAACTCACCGACGTTGGTGGAGCGCACTCCCGAACCCGGCATGACGGTAATCCGGTCTCCTGCCTTCTGGACCAAGGTGCGTAGCATCTCCTTGCCCAGATCGACGTTCGGGCGCAGGCCGCTGGTGAGGATCCTGGTGCAGCCGAGTTCGATAACGTCCTCAAGCGCTGACATCGGATCGCGGGCCCGGTCGAACGCCCGGTGGAAGGTGACCTGCATCGGGCCTGCCTGTCGGATCAACTCGGCGCACCGTTCGGTATCGACGCTGCCGTCACTGGAGAGCATGCCGATGACGACACCATCGCAGCCCAAATCCCTGCACTGCCCGATGTCGGCGAGCATGGCGCGGAATTCGAGGTCGTCGTAGAGGAAGTCTCCGCCGCGCGGACGGATGATCGGAAACAGTTGGATGGACGTGTTCTGCCGGGCGATGTCGATCATCCCGTAGGACGGGGTGGTGCCCCCCTCGTGCGGATTGGCACACAGTTCAATTCGGTTGGCGCCGCACCGCTCTGCCGCCAGACATGACGCCAGATCAAATCCGATGACTTCCAGTTCCATTCCGCCATTATCATCTGCAGCAGCGCGATGACCGCGCTCACCATCGGCGGGAGGCAGTGCGTTGGACGTCGCCGAATTAGGCATCGCCGAACTCCGCCAGGCACTGGAGGACGGTCGCCTGACCAGTGTCCAGCTCGTCGAGGCCTATCTGCGCCGGATCGACGCTTTCGACCGTAACGGACCCCAGTTGAACGCGATCGTCGTCGACAACACCGAGGCCCTGGCCGAGGCGCACGCCGCGGACCGGCGACGTGCCCGCGCAGAGCTGCTCGGCCCTCTTGACGGCATCCCCTACACCGCCAAAGACAGCTATCTGGTCAAGGGCTTGACGGCGGCCGCTGGTTCGTATGCCTTCGAACACCTTGTGGCGCAATGGGATGCCTTCGCGATCGAACGACTGCGCGCCGGCGGCGCCATCCTGCTCGGGCTGACGAACATGCCGGCGATGGCCAACGGCGGCATGCAACGCGGCCTCTACGGTCGCGCCGAGAGCCCCTACAACGGGGCGTTTCTCACCGCCGCGTTCGGGTCGGGCTCCTCGAACGGATCGGGGACGGCAACCGCGGCGAGTTTCGCCGCCTTCGGACTCGGCGAGGAGACCTGGTCCAGCGGTCGTGCGCCGGCCACCAACAACGCCCTGTGCGCCTACACCCCGTCCCGGGGGGTGATCTCGGTACGGGGCAACTGGCCGCTGGTGCCGACCATGGATGTGGTGGTCCCCCACACCCGAACCATGGCCGACATGTGCGAGGTGCTCGACGTCGTCGTCGCCGACGACCCCGAGACCCGCGGAGACCTGTGGCGAATGCAGCCGTGGGTCAAGATCCGGCCCGCTTCCTCGGTCCGGCCCAGGTCCTATCGCAGCCTGCTACCGCCCGATCGCACCGCAGCGCAACACACTCTGGCGGGCAAGCGATTCGGCGTTCCGCGGATGTACATCAACGCCGACCCGGACGCCGGCGTCGGCGAGGACCTCGGTATCGGCGGCCCGACCGGTCGGCGTATCGACACCCGGGCGTCCATTCTCGATCTGTTCCGCGCGGCCGGGTCGGATCTGACCGCCGCCGGTGCCGACATCGTGCTCGTGGACTTTCCGGTGGTCTCCAACTACGAGCGGGACCGGGCCGACGCGACTTCGATCCGCACCCGCGGTCTGGTCAGCCCGGAATTCCTCGACACCGAAATTCTCGACCTGTCCGCCTGGGCTTGGGATGACTTCCTGCGCGCCAACGGCGACCCGGGGATTCCGGATCTCGCTGCGGTCGACGGCAGCCGGATCTGGGTCAAGCATCCCGGCGAGTTGCCCGACCGGACACAGGGTTTCGATGACGACATCAACAGCTACCCCGACTTCATCCGGTCCCACCCGATCGATTCGGTCCTTGATATCCCGCACATGGAGGCGGGCCTGCGCGGTCTGGAGCGGACCCGGCGCCTGGGCTGCGGGGAGTGGATGCACCGGCGGGGGCTGGACGCGGTGATCTTCCCGGCCGTGGCCGACGTCGGACCCTCCGATATGGACGTCAACCCCGCCTCGGCGGACCTCGGTTGGCGCAACGGCGTCTGGGTCGCCAACGGTAATCTCGTTCCGCGACACCTCGGCATCCCCACCGTGACGGTTCCGATGGGCACCATGTCCGACACCGGCATGCCCGTCGGACTGACCTTCGCCGGCCGCGCCTACGACGACACCGCGCTGCTGTCCTTCGCCGCGGCCTTCGAGGCGACCGGATCTCGCCGCACACCCCCCCCCAGAACCCCGCCGCTATGAGAGGCCTACCCCGATGAACACACACACCGGGTACCGGATGCCCGCGGAATGGGCTCCGCAGGAACGGGTCTGGATGGCATTCCCCTGCACCGGCTATTCACTGGGCGACACCGAGGAGGCCCGGCACGAGGCCCGGTCCACCTGGGCAGCCGTCGCGCACGCCGTCACCGAATTCGAACCGGTCACCGTGGTCGTGCACCCGCAGGACCGGGCCGTCGCGGCCCGCTACCTGTCGTCCGCGGTGGACATCATCGAGGCGCCGATCAACGACGCCTGGATGCGCGATATCGGCCCGACATTCGTGCACGCCCCCAACGGTTCGGTCGCCGCGGTGGACTGGGTGTTCAACGGGTGGGGTGCCCAGGAGTGGGCGCAGTGGGATCTGGACGCCCGCATCGGTCGCTTCGTCGCCGAGGCCGCCGGAGTACCGGTCGTCGGCTCCGAACTGGTCAACGAAGGCGGCGGCATTCATGTCGACGGCGAGGGCACCGTGCTGGTCACCGACACGGTCCAACTCGACCCCGGCCGCAATCCGGGGCTGACCCGGGCGGACGTCGAAGCCGAACTGGCCCGCACCCTCGGAGCCACCCATGCGGTGTGGCTACCGCGCGGGCTTGCGCGTGACTTCGAACAGTTCGGGACCCGTGGCCACGTCGACATCGTGGCGGCGATCACCTCACCCGGGCGTCTGCTGCTGCACACCCAGGGCGATGCGGCGCACCCCGACTACCAGGTGTGCCAGGAGATCCGCGCCGCGGTGGAAGGGACCCACGACGCGGCCGGCCGGCCGTGGGAGATCGTCGAAATGCCCGCTCCTGCAACGCTGACCGATGCCGAGGGGTTCGTCGACTACAGCTACATCAACCATCTGGTGGTCAACGGCGGGGTGATCGCCTGCGGGTTCGGAGATGTCCGGGACGCCGACGCCGCGGCGATCCTGGCCGAGCAGTATCCGGGGCGGCGGGTGGTCACCGTAGACGCGCGGCCGTTGTTCGAGCGCGGCGGCGGCATTCACTGCATCACCCAGCAACAGCCGGCACCCCTGCCGGGCTAGCGGCGCGTTACGGACAGCGCGTCATCTTCGACTTCTTGTCGGTGCTGTCATTGGTCGACTCCATGGTGTTGTCGTCGATGACGGTGACACTGACCTTGAAGTCCGGTTCGTCGGTGAAGCCGATGACACCGTCGGTGTACGTCCAGTTGCCGAACGGCCCGTCGCTGGTGCCGTCGGATCGTAAGTCGATCGCCATCCCGCAGTCGCCGTCGGTGCCCCACTTGCCGATGACGAAATCCCGGCTCGGCTTACCCCCTGCGACTGGGGTTGCCGGGGCCGGGGATGCGGACGTTGCCGACGGGCTGGAAGCCGGGGACGCCGTTGCGTCTGCGACAGGCTTGGTCTGGCTGCTGCAGGCGGCCAGAACCAGAACGGTGCCGATTCCGGCGGCGAATTGAAGCCTCATGCTCTCCCCTTTGCTCGTTGCCACTTGGTTCATGTCTACGCTGCATCCATGCCCCGCATCACCGTCATCTTCTCGCTCATCTACATCGCGCTCGGCCTGGGCGGCTTCTTCCTGACCGGTGGAGTTCACAAAACCGCGCTGATTCCAGCGGGGATCGGGGTCGTGCTGCTGGTGCTGGGTCTGCTCGGCGGCAAGGAGAATCTCCGGATGCACGTCATGCACGCCGCGCTGTTGGTGGGCCTGTTGGCCCTGCTCGGCACCGCTCGCGCGCTGCTGAAGTTGCCGGCGGCCTTCGAGGGCACGGCGGAACGGCCAGGCGCCGTCTTCGCCCAGGCCGCCACCGCTCTGCTGTCGATCGCCTACCTCGCCCTCGGGGTGCGGTCCTTCATCGCCGCCCGCCGCGCCCGCAACGCCTGACCGCTAGCCCGTCGTGGCCTGCGGATACGGCGCAAAACGCCGGTTGAATCCGTCCCGCCGCAGCGCGATCTGCGCCGCACGTTCGGCAGGGGTGACGAGGACCGTCCCCGCGGGCAGCACCGCCGGCAACTCGCTGATGGGAACCACCTGCGAATTGACTGTCGGATTCAGCGGGTTGTCCGGGTCGAGCGACTGGAACCGGATGGCCATGGTGCCCTGGTTGAGACCTCCGGTGGAGACCCAGTTCCACACGCTGCTGCCCTCCCCCAGCGTCGGCTCGGACTTGGAGACCACCAGGGTGTAGGAACCGTCCGGGTTGCTCCTGGCCTGGGTGTTGTTGAGACTGGTCTGCTCGTCCCAGTAGTTATCGGTGATGGTCCAGTCGTTGGTCACCGGGGCCACGAAGTAGCCGGCCTTGTTCGGCCTGATGGTGAGCACCAGGGCTTCGTCATCGGCTAATTGGAAGTAGCCCGCGCTCTGCACCTGGGTCGCCAGGAAGGATGCACTGCTCGTCGGGTCGGTGAACAC
This sequence comes from Mycobacterium sp., assembly GCA_018500005.2. Taxonomy (GTDB): domain Bacteria; phylum Actinomycetota; class Actinomycetes; order Mycobacteriales; family Mycobacteriaceae; genus Mycobacterium. Next base: position 9,017 of record JAHBAP020000050.1, read on the forward strand.
ATTGGGCGCCTTGGGCTTTCCCGTCACGGGGTCGGTGGTGGCCACGTTGATGTATTTCGATTCCTCGGAGATGCCCCGCAGCATGAGCAGCGCCGACAGGCTCCCACGCACGATCGGGGGCACTGCTGGCAGTGGGGGTATCAGCGACACCAGCGAGGTCAGTAAGGGGCTGCGCGTGACGACGGACCCGAGGATCGCGAATCCACCGAACTGGCTGAACAGGCTGTTGGGTGGACCCGCTGTGCGGTGGATCGCCAGGCTCATCGGATCCTGGGTGTTCCAGTCCGAGAGGGTGTCCCGGATGGCGATCAGGGTCGTGTCGGGCGTTATCTGTAGATGGTTGGCCTGCCCGGGCTGCGCCGGCTCACCACTGACCGTCAGCACGAACGTCCGATCCGGGCTCAGCTCCAGTTGGGAGGCGTCGAGGACGGCCACCGTGGTCCCAGTGGTTCCGGTCAGGACGCTGAAACTGGCCTGCGGATCGTTGTCGGGCAGACGCCCGGTGATCACATAATCGGAGGCGTAGTTGACTCCGACGAACCGGTAGATGGTGTCCGGATTGTCGTAGAGAATGCGGGAACCGGAGACGTCCTGGCCGTACCACTGGTGTGGGGGTGCGACCTGCATGACGATGGCCGGTTCGTTGGAATTGAGGATCAGCGACTGGAACGCCGCGCCCATCGCCCATTCGTCCACGGCGTTCCGCAGGGATGCGCGGTTCTCCTTGTCCGGTCCGCCGATCTGTGCGTATTCGACCGCGCCGATGATCCGCCAGGCGAGTCCCAACACTCCCTTCATCGCCATCACCGGCAGCGTGTGAGTGGTCCGCATGGCGATCGCTTCGGCGGCGATCTGTTCGGGTGTTCCGAGCGGGCTGACCACCTGCCCGACCGGTTCACTGCCGAGCTCATTGCGGGCGGCGGCCAGCATGGTCCATCCCAGCGCCGCCGGCAGCGGGGAAACGGAGCACCTGGCGGTCGAGTCCGCGGCGCGAGCCGCCCGTGGCGGCGTGGCGGAGGCGAGGGTTGGGGGCCGCGGCACCGTGTTCGATGGCTTCATCGGCGTGGCCGCCGGTGCGGAAATAGGCTCCGGGACAACGTCGGACCTGGCACGCCGCGTCGATTGCGCGGCGGCCGGAAGTGTGCGCGACGGGCGCACACTGCGGTCGCGGCGGGCGGCCGCAGGGCTTGTGCCCCGCCCCATCTGCCTGCCGCCACCCGCGGGGGGGCCCGGGGAAACCGCGGCGGGCGCGGGTCCCGCTGCCCCCGCTCCTGAAACCGGGGGTGCATGGGGGACCCCCC
>JAHBAP020000449.1 GCA_018500005.2 Mycobacterium sp.
CTCGCTATGCGGCTCAGGGTCATAGGTTGTCTGGTACAGCGAGTACCGGACCGGACAGCCCGGCAGCGCTGCCAGGTCCTGCATCGGCGCCCGCAGCTTGCTGATGAAGCCGAGGTCCCCGACCGCGGTGAATCCGTTGCGCGCCAACGTCGAATACCACGCCCCGAGGTTGACCAACGGCGACGGCACGACGCCGGGAAGAAACGCCGCCAGTGCCATCAACGTCGCCTGGGTCTCGTAGCCGACCCCGCCGGCGGTGCCGTCCGGGCGGCGGGTCCACCGGGCGTCCGGGGTGTCCGGCGGCGGGGTGGCGCCCGTCCAGCCGAACAGCACCGTGGCCCGGGAGTTGAAGTACAGCGCGTGTCCGGTGATGTCGAAGATGAGCACCGGATGATCGGGAAAGTACTTGTCCAGGCTGGTGCGGTCTGGCATCGGGATGGACAACAGCAACCGGTCCAGGCCGTTGAACAGCAGCGGCTGACCGGCCGGGGTCTCGCGGCGCAATTTCTCGAAGAGCGCCTCGACGTCGTTCCAGGTCGGGAAGCCGACGAACGGGGCGATCCAGTGCGCAGGCTGCTGGCACAGCATCGCCGCCGGCACCGGATGGTCGTGCGCCTGGATGAAACCGGGCATCAGGACGTGAGCGCCGAGGTCCTCAACAGGGGCGTCGGGGACCTGGGCCCGGCACTGCTCGAGCGAGCCGACCGCGAGGATCCTCCCGGTGTCGGTTTCGAAAAGAACCGCCTCGGCCCGTGGCTGGGCGGGGTTCATCGTGATCACCGCGGCGGCCTTGAGGATCGACCACTTGCTCATCAGAGCTCCCCGGCCTCGACGGCCTCGCGGGTGTGCTGCGCCGCGGCGATCTGCTTGGCGGAGTACCCGATGAACAACGCGCTGGCGCCGACCAGTACCGCTACGGCGGCGATCCACAGCAGCGAGTAGGTGTAGCCGGCGTCCAGCGCATCGAGTTGGGCCGGAGTCATGTCGGCGACCGGTCCCATGGTTCCACCGAGGTAGAGGGTTCGGGAGGTCTGCACCGCCTGGATGATCACGAGAACCATCGGGCCGCCGAGGTTCTGCACCATCAACGTGATGGCACTGATCGGTCTGATCTCCCGCGGCCCGATATTGGCCAGCGCGCACAACGGAAGCACCACCGAGATGATGCCGATGCCGAAGCCGCCGACGACGATCGGCAGCAGTAGGTCAGGGAAGTACGGGATGCTGCGGTTCAGCGTCGACCCGAAGATCATCGCGCCCAGCACGAAGATACCGCCGCCGATGATCAGCCAGCGCGGCGCGATATAGGGGGCCAGTCGGGCGGTCAGCAGATTGCCGAAGCCCAGGGCAAGCGCGAACGGGATGAATCCGATCCCGGCGTGCAGCGCCGAATAGCCCAGCACGTCCTGTACGTAAAGCCCGATCATCACGGTCAGCGTCAGCAGGACACCGCCGGCCAGGAACAGCGAGACGAACGTCGCCACCCGGTTGCGATCGCGGAACAGCCACAGCGGTACCAGCGGGTGGTCCGCCTTGCGTTCAACCAGCAGGAACGTGATGCCAAGAGCAATGGCCGCGATCCCGGCGCCGATCACCCAGGGGTCGACCCAGCCGCGCGGCGGGCCCTGGGTGAACACCAGCACCGCGGCGGTACACCCCAAGGTGGCGACCAGTGCGCCGGTGACGTCGAGTTTGAGCCGCTCGTGGCGAGTCTCCTCCAGGCGAGTCAGTGCAATCCAGATGATCACCAACCCGATCGGGAAGTTGATCAGGAAGGCCAGCCGCCAGGAGATGACGGTCAGCGCACCTCCTACGACAAGACCGAGCACCGACCCCACGCCCTGCATGGCGGCCGACATGGCCATGGCCTGATTGCGGGCGTGTCCGGGCGCATAGGTTGTCGCGATCAGCGCCAATCCGGTGGGCGCGGCGACCGCCGCACCCATGCCCTGGACCGCCCGCGCGGCGATCAGCAGAGGCCCGTCAGTGGCCAGACCGCAGGCCATCGAGGCGATGGTGAAGACCCCGACACCGGAGATGAACGCACGTTTGTGGCCGATCGCGTCGCCCACCCGGCCGCCAAGCAGCAGCAGGCCGCCGAATGTCAGCACGTAGGCAGTGATCACCCAGCTCTTGGCGGCGTCGGAGAGGTCCAGGTCGGCCTGCATCCTGGGCAGCGCGACGATGACGATGGTGCCGTCCAGCGTCGACATCAGCTGCATACCGGTGATCGCGATGATCGCGATGCCCAGCACGCTGGATGCGAGGGTACGGGTCGGCTGCTCGGGAACGCTCTCGGGAACGCTCGCGCCAGCCATGGGTAGCTACCCTACCTAGCCCGGGGCGGGGTGAGCGTCAGATCTCTCCTGCGCCCCGCGGTCGAGCTCAAGCGACTTCGGTGCATCCGCGAGCGGTGAGCGCACGTAATTGCACCGAAATCACGGGGTGAGCAAATCGTCGAGCTAAAGCTCTCCGGCGTCGATCGCTTCCTTGATGTCCTGGGCGTGCGCGACCTGCTGAGCGGTGTAGCCGATGAACAATGCGACCACACCGACGACGACCGCGACCCCGGCCACCCACAGCAGACCGTAGGTGTAGCCCTGGTCCAGGGCGTGCAGCTGGGCCGGATCCATCCGCTTCACCGGGCCGGTCGTGCCGCCCAGATAGAGGGTGCGGGAGGTGATGACGGCCTGAATGATGGCCAGAACCACCGGTCCGCCCAGGTTCTGCAGCATCAGGGCGATGGCAGAGACCGGGCCGATCTGGTCGTGACCGACCCCGGCGATAGCCGAGACGGTCAGCGGCACCACAATCATGCCGATGCCGAATCCGCCGACCACGATCGGGATCACCAGGTTCGGGAAGTAGGGGATACCGGCGTCGAGGGTCGAGCCGTAGATCATGGCGCCGAGAACCAGAACACCGCCGGCAATGACCAGAATCCGGGGCGCGAAGAAGTTCACCAGCTGTGACGACGCACCCAGACCGACGCCGAGCGCAATCACGAAGGGGATGAAGCCGATCCCGGCGCGCAAGGCGCTGTAACCGAGGATGTCCTGCACGTACAGCCCGATCAGCACGGTGAGGGTGAACATCACCCCGCCGGCCAGGAAGATCGCCGCGAAGGTCGCCAGCCGGTTGCGGTCGCGGAACAGGCTGAAGGGCACCACCGGGTTGACGGCGCTGCGCTCGACGAAGACGAAGGCCATGAAAGCGACGACTGCGACCAACCCCGCGACCAGGCTCGAGGAGGACAGCCAGCCGTTCTCCGGGGCCTGGGCGAAGCCGAACACCGCTGCGGTGCAGGCCGCGGTCGCCAGCAGTGCACCGGCCGCGTCGAGTTTGAGTCGCTCGCGGTGGGTTTCTCGGAGGGTGGTGTGGGCCAGGTAGATCACCAGGATCCCGATCGGCACGTTGACCAGGAACGCCAACCGCCAGGACAGTTCGGTGAGCGCGCCCCCGACAACCAGTCCCATCACCGAGCCGATGCCGGTCATGGCAGCGAACACCGCGGTCGCGGCGTTACGGGCCGGACCCTTGGCGAACGTAGTGGCTACCAGCGCCAGACCGGTCGGTGAGGCGATCGCCGAACCGACGCCCTGCAACAGTCGGGCCACAACAAGAGTCGTTTCATCCCAAGCGACCCCGCACAGTACCGACGCGATGAGGAACAGCGTCACGCCGACGATGAAGGTGCGCTTGCGGCCGATGGTGTCACCGAGGCGGCCGCCCAGCAGCATCAGTCCGCCGAAGGTCAGCACGTAGGCGGTGATGACCCAGGAACGGCCGGCGTCGGATAGACCGAGTTCGTCTTGGATCTTGGGCAGCGCCACGATCGCGACCGTGCTGTCCATCGTGGCCAGCAGTTGCATACCGCCGATCGCGACCACCGCGGCGATGAAACGTGGTGAAGGGAACCAGCCGCGGGACTTCCCGGCGCCCAGGGTGCCCTCGCCGGTCGTGGCGGGCATCCGGGCCGGGACGCTGGCGTTCCGATAGCCGGCGGCGCGACTGACCCGTTGGAACGGGGCCGTGCGCTCAGCATCGTTGAGAGCCGTCATAACGGGTTACCTTACCCCGAAATTAAGAGAACTTTAAAGTCTCGATAAAGTCTCGAACCCGGCCACCTGCCCGATGACGATGATCGCAGGCGGCCGAATCCCCTCCTCACGGATGCGTTCTGGCACGTCAGCGAGGGTGGCGCGGAGGATCCGCTCGGCCGAAGTCGTCCCGTGCTGGACCACCAGCACGGGCGTCTGCGCAGGTCGGCCGCCCTTCAATAAGACCTCGGCGAACAATTCGATACGTTCGACGGCCATCAGGAGCACCAAGGTGCCGGTCAGCGCCGCCAGGGCTTCCCAGTTCACCAGCGACTCCGGGTCATCCGGCGAAAGATGGCCACTGACCACGACAAACTCGTGGTTGACCGCGCGGTGGGTGACCGGGACACCGGCCAACGCCGGCACGGCGATGGCGCTGGTGATGCCGGGAACGACTGTGACCGGGATCCCAGCGGCCGCGCAGGCCTGGATTTCCTCATACCCGCGCGCGAAGACGAACGGATCGCCGCCCTTGAGTCGAACCACGAACTTTCCCGCCTTGGCCCGCTCGATGAGGACGGAGTTGATGGATTCCTGGGCCATCGCCCTGCCGTACGGAATCTTGGCGGCGTCGATGACCTCGACGTGCGGGGGCAGTTCGGCCAGCAGTTCCGGTGGCGCCAGGCGGTCGGCGACCACCACGTCGGCGTGCGCAAGAAGTCGCCGGCCCCGAACCGTGATGAGTTCGGGGTCCCCGGGTCCGCCGCCGACCAGGGCTACCCCGCCGGGAACCACATCGGAGGCCGTGCCGGCCACGATGTCCGGCACAATCCGTCCCTGCTGGAAGGCTTCCCCGATGGCCTAACCACACCCCGC